>JBGAWU010000135.1:0-6637 GCA_044227425.1 Methyloglobulus sp. | reverse complement strand
ATCCTGTTAGCTTTCACCAACTGCTGATGGGATGGGATCACTCTAACAATCCCTTGAACTTTAACAATTTCAGTACGCTTTTCTTGCATGTCGCTCGTTATTATTTATCTCAATGTTATTATGATATGACACTGAGCCATTTTTTATGTGGACACCAATTTGATTATTAAATAGATTTAATCGTAAAGCCGTGTGATTATACAAGCTTTAACGCAAGCGCCACTATATTTTACTTCTTCTTTAACCTTTTTGACGCCGCAATCCGCATTCTTAAGGCATTCAATTTAATGAATCCTTCGGCATCTTTTTGGTTATAGGCCCCGCCATCGTCCTCGAAAGTCGCAATGCTTTCATCGAACAAACTATCGGTTTCCGATGAACGGCCAACGACAATCACATTACCTTTGTACAATTTGATACGGACTTTGCCGTTAACATTGGCTTGCGACGCATCGACCATGGTTTGCAGCATGAGCCGCTCAGGACTCCACCAGTAACCGTTGTAAATTAACGACGCATATCGGGGCATCAATTCATCCTTCAGATGCGCTACTTCCCTGTCTAAGGTTAAGGATTCAATTGCCCGGTGTGCTTTTAACATCACCGTTCCGGCTGGGGTTTCGTAACAACCGCGCGATTTCATGCCGACATAACGGTTTTCGACAATATCCAAGCGGCCTATTCCGTTGCTTCCCGCGATCTTATTTAATAGCTCAACCACTTCGGCTGGACTCTGTTCGACACCGTCAATCGCAACAATATCGCCTTTGCGGTAAGTCAGTTCGATATAGGTCGCTTTGTCGGGCGCGGCTTCGGGAGAAATCGTCCAGCGCCACATATCTTCTTCAGGCTCCGCCCAAGGATCTTCCAGCACACGCCCTTCATACGAAATATGCAATAAATTGGCATCCATCGAGTAAGGTGAAGACTTACCTTTCTTCATCTCAACTGGAATACTGTGTTTCTCGGCGTAAGCCATCAGCGTTTCGCGTGACGTTAAATCCCACTCCCGCCACGGCGCGATGATTTGAATGTCGGGACGTAAGGCATATGCGCCCAATTCAAAGCGGACTTGGTCGTTGCCTTTACCGGTTGCTCCGTGCGAAATGGCCTCAGCGCCGGTTTCATTGGCGATTTCAATCAAGCGTTTGGCGATCAAAGGACGGGCAATTGACGTACCCAGCAGGTATTCGCCTTCGTAAATAGTATTGGCCCGGAACATTGGAAACACGAAATCACGGGCAAACTCTTCCCGTAAATCATCTATATAGATTTCTTTGATCCCTAATGCCTGTGCTTTGGTACGCGCAGGCTCGACTTCTTCACCTTGCCCTAAATCGGCGGTAAAGGTAACGACCTCACACTGATAAACATCCTGCAACCATTTTAAAATGACGGAGGTATCCAACCCTCCCGAATAAGCCAAAACTACCTTATTGATTTTAGACATACAGCCCAAGCGCTCCATTGAAAAATGTCCGGAATTATACCCGAAAATAGTCCGTACATCAGCAAGGGAGTGTGGTCGATAACGTGTTATCGCTTTTAAAAAACCACCCTGAAAATTAAAACTTTCAGCCCGGTTTTAAATTGTCATAAAAATTCGCTTGGCTTTAACGGGTAATATTGAATAATAGGGCTATAACTATAAAAAACCAAACCAGCCTTGGAGCCAGCAAGAATGAGCGCAATTACGATGCCGCCTGAATTTAACCCCAAGAAAGACAAACGGCAACATCTCCATCAACATATTAACCTGCAACTTGCCGCCTTGGGCCAACCCATATGCGACATAGATGACGACCGGCAATACCTTAATATAGCCAATGGTTTATTGAAGAAATATTCGCAACAGCGTCGCCTTCTCGCGCAATACCGCTGCCCAGCCGACCAGCGCATCGAAGACTTTCTCAACTATTACTTACAGACGAACGGCATCAAACAAATCATCCGCCTGCCCGGCGAAACGTTTGTACTCGAACAAAAGGACATCGCACGGGAATTATCCTTACCCTTTGAGAACGATGAATTTCATTCAGCTTATATCGATTCCTACCGGATCCAACAAGGCGTTTTACACAACCCTAAAAACGATAAACGCACAACAAAAGGTGTCTTCCATATCGCGGAAGGCGGTTTGCCGGTTCCCGCCGATAAAAGCGAAGTGCCGGTCGCCGCTTATGCCAAGCTTCTCGAACTGGCTTTATTGCCGCCCGCCGACCTACTTAATTTACCTTACACAATAACCCAAAAAAATCCGGCAAAACTTTGGGTTTCATTATTATTGCGCCCCATTGTGCGGCCAGCTTTATCCTCCGATAGTCCCGCGCAAACTATGGAAGTCCGCTTTTTTGCCCCAGGCGGTTTGGTAGCCAACCTGGATTTCGTCGAGTCCATCTTCGGCAATGCGGGCGACCCATTCCTGCCGGAAAACGACTCCGCATTGGACATCAACCACTGGACGGGACATACGGGCTGTATCATTCTCGCCCCGCACTTGGTAAGTTGCCCTAAAAAAATGCTGAGATTGCCTCACTTTGACCAAGCCAGCCCACGCCAGCGTAGAGACGGCATGTGCTGGGAAAGGGAAGACGAGTTATATAACGAGGGTAAACCCTTCAAGCTCGTTTGCCGCGATATGGACGGTGTTATCGTCACCATCATTGCCGATAATTATTTCGGCTACAGCAAAAAGGAAATTAAATCCCAGATCAGTTACGCATCTAACCTGTTCGGCGACAGTGAAGAAGAACATGCCGGTGGTGCGCTTGCTTTCCCCAGGGTGATCCTGGGCGAGATCCACATCCCGAGCACCTCCGAACTCAGCCCTAAACCGACGATCCAGCAGGCCCACCAGCTACTGTCCCCTATCATGGACTTTAAGGAAACCGGGTACGGTATCGATAAAAACCATCCCGACATTGTTTTCATACCTGCCGATTCGCAAATCAACATCCAGGAACAACAGATCAGTTGGGAGAAAAACGGCTACTTACAGTCGCTTAAACTCTTGATCAACCATACCTATATCTATCCCAACGGTTTCAGGGTCACGCTGGAGCGACATCCGCACGCCCCCAGTTGGCGTCTGGTAGGAACTTACCCTGAAGGCACCTTTTGCCATAAGCCCAGCACGGTTTCAGGCGGCGGAAAATCGGAAATATCCAAATCGCTCTCGGGGGCGGTCATTTCCGGCGATTTTTTCGTTGAAGATTTCGACAAGGACATGGATCACGTCGAAAAAATTTTTAACCAGGACTACTCTTACCGTTTTCTAAACCCTGCCTTACAAGGTAGCGACCAACGCAGCCTATTGAGCAAAAAACGCACACTCGGCTCGGTCATCAAACTGTTAACGCCCTCGGCTACCGACTATTCCGACGAATATAACCAGTGGCTGGAAGAAATACCCCAACATATCCTAGGGTTGGTATTGATGATCAAACGCTTTTACAAAACCGAATGGGGCGACGACTGGCGTCAGCATTTTTCAGTAGACCTGGTGAATGGAAAACCGGGTAATGAACTGAAATTTCACGGCAGAAAACTAATTGGCAGCTATCTAAGGGTAGGTTTCGACGAAAAAGGCGCTTGGCGGGTATTTAAACTCCGACAAGATTTTATGGCGTCCGAAAAATTGCAAATGGAAGACGACATCACGGCGTCGGCCGTTATCCCAGTGCGGAAATTATCCGGCTTAAACCCGGATTACACCAATCCGAGCGTAAAACTCGTCTGTAACTGTGAAGAAAGCTTTTTCCAGCGCCCGGACGACGCCGTTCATCGCGGAACGGACTTACAAACCGAACTGGATTTTTCCAAGAAAAACAACTTTATCTCTAACTTTCAACCGCTAAATACACACGACGCCAAAGAACTTTTAGAAGATGTCATCCACTTTGAGGAATTCAGCGAACCGATGCGACAGGTTATCCGCGAAGCCGCCCGTGCAATCAATGGAAAATATTTTGTATCGTCCGCCCATCCCCGCCTGGTAGACGGTAAACCGAGCCAAAATGTGCGTTATTTACAGGCCAGGCCCGACCTTCTGGACCCTAAAATGCGCTATATCGCGGAACTTTCGACCCGTCTAGCCCGTGGCTTACCCTACGACCAGCCCGTGTACTTCCCTGTCAACTCAGTACTTACAGGCCGCCGGAACAACCCTATCGATGTCGTATCCGGCATCCGTCCACTGGCCGTTTACAATCCGATCCATTACCAGGAACTCCCTGAATTATTTATGGATTTTATTTGCAGCCTGACCGGAAAATCACCTTCGACCACAGGCGCAGGTTCCGAAGGTGCGCTGACTAAAGGGCCATTCAACGCCGTATCGGCAACCGCCGATTTAAATACGGCATTGGTTTCGTTTATTTTATGCGGTTATGACGGGTTTTCTACCGCGGCAGGTTATATAGGCTCAAAACGACGAATCGACCACGACATCAGTTTATTGATACCTGAAATCTGGTCGAAATTACCGGTAGACCAGCGTACGCCCAAGCATCTCATTGAACATGGACAATTGGCAAAACTTGAAGATTTTGAATATCAAGGCAAAACCGTTTACGCCAGCCGTCTTGGCTACCGGATAACGGAACGTTTTGTACACACCAACTTCGGCAAGGTATTCAATTACCCGACGGCGGTATTCGACGAAGCCATGTTGAAACCCGAAACCCAGGACATAGCGAGCTTTGTCGATGGCGTCAACAACATCTATGAGGCGCAACAAAAAGTCGCCCAACACTATTTCGAAGATGGCTCTATTGATGATGCCTGCCCTCCCCTCAAAGCCTTGTTGCATATCATGGCTTATGACAGCTACGAAGGAAAATCTATCACCGATCCGTCAATCCGCGCATTTTTAAACCGATTTTATATTCTCGAAAGCGACTGGTATTTGGAACGTTTAAAAATAAAACAACAACGCGACCAACAACTTTGGCAGCGCCATAAAAACTACATCAATAAATGCCTTGCTGACAAGGACAGATACGACCCACAAAATTACCAAACCTTGCTTGAAAAACTGACAACCGTTGATGAAAGGCTTAAGAAAATTTCCAGCCAAGATTATCTAAACAGCCTCAAAGGAACACTAGGCGCGGATTGGGTGCATAAACGAACCTTTTAATTTTGTAGTCATAACGCCCCCGCGAAGCGGGGGCTTGACGGTTGTCAGCAGTCTATAGGGCTGCCAAACCGTCATCCCCTAAAAACTGCCTTTCCCATCAAAACCCTTGCTGTCTAGCTGTTCCTGGTTTTTGATGTAAGCGCGGATTTGTGGCTCCTCAAACCCTATCGTGGATATGGCATATCCGCGCGCCTTTATGCCCTTCGGGTGCAGAAGTTCTCGCCATTGAAGTTGCGTTGACTCCCGCTGAACTGCCGCGCAACGGAAATGGCACCTCCCCTTTATGCCCTGTGGGTATCCACTCTCTGGCTGTTCCGCTGCGCCGCCAATTCATGGAACAACGGCCCAAGATAACCCCGGACTTGCTATACAGTTCCTTTTTCCTGTCTTTTGGCACAAATACCATGTGGTATTTGCAATCCCGTTTCGAATGGCTTAAGCGTTCCTAAGATGATGTTGTCATTATGTTTTCTCCTCGTGACCGTCAAGCCCAAGGGGAAATGACAACATCATCCCTTTACCATATACCATTTACATTGAAGCTAAAGGCCAAGCCTTAAGGGTCCACTCATCAAACTAGTGGCTTACCTGTCAGCGAGTTAGATAATTAAGATGACCGTGTTTACCAACAAATACGATATGTTTGCAACCAAGAAAATTGGTCGGGGCTAGAACATGACAAAACTCATTTAAGACGTTATAGTTTAGCGTAGAAAACACTTAAATTTCGCGAATTAGTTCAATCTAAATAGTTGTTTCATTGAATATTTTGTTAATACAGGACGAATGTAACTATGCATACGATCATTAAATTAACACTATTGGGCTCTTTCCTGGCATTGAGCAATGCCGTTCAAAGTGATGTAGCAGCCAGTGGGATAAACTTTTCTGGGGATTTCCTTTCACGACCCAAACTAACCGGCGATTGGGGGGGTATTCGTAATGACATGGCTGCACATGGCGTGACGTTGGACCTGGATGCCACCCATGTGACCCAGCATGTCGCGTCCGGCGGTTTCGATGGGTCGCTTCTAAACAAATTTCCCGGCAATCGTATCAGTAACTTGTTGCCAGGAAATAGCGAGACGGAAAGCGACGGGATGTTCAACATGTTGTTAAAAGTGGATACCGGTAAGGCAGGATTCTGGCCGGGCGGTTTTTTGACGGTACGTGGGGAATCAAGAGTAGGCGATGCGGTGGGAATTCGCGCAGGAGGTCTTATGCCAACCAACGGCGATGCGCTGTCTCCCAACGTGCCTGGGCATTCGAACAAAGATGTCCTTGTACTCAGTGAAATGACTTATGCCCAATTTTTGTCAGAAAAGTTTAATGTGGCATTGGGCCTGATTAACACGGCCGATGGCGATAAAAATGAATTTGCCGGATCAATGCGTTCCCGTTCCCATTTTATGAACGCAGGGATGCGCTTTTCACCTGTCGTTTTAGGTACGATACCGGTAACAACATTAGGAGTGATGACTATTTTTTTGCCCACTA
>JBGAWU010000134.1:0-6641 GCA_044227425.1 Methyloglobulus sp. | reverse complement strand
GATTCCACCCGCAACCGGCAATGCGCCACCGGCGAGACCTGTCCCGGCTCCCCGGGCAACGACTGGAACGCCATACTGGGTACACAACCTCATTAAGGCTTGTACTTGCCCGACAGATTCAGGCAAAGCGACCATCTGTGGTAAGGTACGGAGTGCAACCAAAGCATCGCACTCGTAAACCTTTAGCATTTCGGGGTCGATAATAAGCTTGTCAGATCCTAATATTGACCGGCACTTGTTGATAAAGATTGCGTTGAGTGGAGAAGGCATGGTGAAACTTATTGGATCATAAACGTGTGCTTGTCCGAGTAAAAGCCAATTACTTCCGCTGTATTAGTTCGATTTTATAGCCATCAGGGTCTTCGATGAAGGCAATGACAATCGATGCGTCGTCTTTCATAGGACCCGGCATACGGGAAATAGTAACGCCCTGGGCGGCCAAAGCGGTGCAGG
Organism: Methyloglobulus sp.; assembly: GCA_044227425.1. GTDB lineage: Bacteria > Pseudomonadota > Gammaproteobacteria > Methylococcales > Methylomonadaceae > Methyloglobulus. The sequence goes on along the minus strand of JBGAWU010000134.1, from coordinate 6,188 downwards.
TTGCGTAAATATCGTCCGCCGCTAACGCGATATGACCGAAGGCAGTACCCAAATCGTAATGGTCTTTCCCCCAATTGTAGGTTAATTCGATGACCGCGCTTTCGTCTTCGTCTTTGTAACCCAGATAGGCGAGGGTGTATTCGCCGTCAGGATAGTCCTGACGGCGCAGTAGTTTCATCCCAAGAAGACCGGAATAAAAAGCAATTGATTTATCAAGATCGCCCACGCGCAACATGGTATGCAATAAGCGGGTCGGATACGGGGTTGGTTGCATGTTTTAATCTCCTTGGATTTAGTAATGCTGGAGCGCAAGGGAATCTGAAAAACAGAGTTTGAATTCAGCGGGTAAGTTCAAATTTAGATGATTCTTCGGAATAATATAAACCTGATATCGTCCTGTTTCGGCCTATGGGCTATTGCAGTTAAGGTAAGGTAAAAGGCAACCCCGGTTTTACATCTTTGAAATAGCGGGATTCAAAAGGTTGTGGCTATTTGCCGTTAGCTATTTTTCAGATGAATCTTCCAGTCTGGCGGGGGCTGCAATAACGTGACCGTCATCCAATTTGGTTTTTTTGATTTCCTGGGCCAATTCGCCGCGGTGTTTTTCCAGTATCAATAACTCAATATCGCGACGCAAATAATTATCCAGTTGCTGGGTTGCGGCAAAACGTTTTTCATGCTCCTGAATCTGCATCTCCAGTTCCATATCTTTAAGCCGGGCTTCATGCGTCAGTTTTTCCAGCAACAGCCGTTCTTGCTGTTTTTGGCCTTCACTCTGCTTGGTATCGAGAAGCGCCATTTCCGCTTCATATTCGAGCTGTTTTAAACGTTTTTCCTGATCTATTTTTTCGACTCTTAAACGCTCATTCGTTGCATTCCAGGCGTCTTGCTTTTTCTGGAATTCGGCGATTTCGGTATTAAGCTGGATTTCCTTGAGCCGTTGTTCGTGCTCCAACTTTTCTTGCAGCAATAGCCGTTCTGCCTCGAATTGCTTGGCTTGGATTTCCTGCTGGGTTTTTGCGGAAGCTTCCTGCTCGAGCCGCTTAAGGTTTTGTTCGTGGTAGATCTGTTCCCGGTGTAAGCGTTCTTCAATCAGGAATTGTTCACCAAGGTGCCGTTCCTGTTCTTCAAGTCGCCGTTTGAGATTTAATGCCGCTTGTTCCTGTTCGATCCGGTGTAAGGCTTGCTCCTGGTTGTATTGGTCGATAAGCCGTTGTTGCCGATCCAAACGTTGTTGTTCGAGCAGAAGCTCTTGCCGCAAACGTTCTTTATTTTGCTTGTCCTGGGTCTCGAAGTTTTTCTTTAATATCTTGAGATAAATATCATCATGGGCGATACGGCTATCCAGTTTATTAGGGTCTGGGGTGTCCGAAAAGCTGGACAATATTTCGCAGACAGCACGGCACTGAATATTTTGCAACGTTAAGGTTTCGTTGATCTGGATTTCAATGCGGCGCTCGACGGCGGATAAGCCTTTTTCGACCCATTCGCCATCGTCTAAATTACGAAGCTTCTGATCGACTGCATCTTTCACCAAGCCTTCACATCGGGTTTTGATGTGTTGGTTGATAGCCGGTAATACTTCTAAATTGGCTTGGGCATATTTGATCGTAGCCTGGTATCTTATCGTCACCAACGCATCAATCGTGCAAAAATCACCGTACAGCTTGATTTGGCGGTTAAATCGCCATTCTTCGACGGGTAAGGGAAATACTTGGTGATAGAAACGTTGGGTAAATAAGGCCGGACGTTGAAAGCTTTTTTCAAATGGCCCCAGTTTTGCTATAACAATTTGCCGTCCGCTGTCGAAGCCCGGATCCCACGTGGTAGTCAACGCATCGGCTTCCGCGCTTATCTCCGCAAGCCATTGTTCTAAAGGAGATTGGGTTGCATTCATGGCTGAGTCCGTTGCCGGGCGCTTTGGGCTTTGATTTGTTGCAGCTTATCGCCCATCTTCTCTGCAATCAATGGATAAAGGTTCGGGGCGAATTCCACCCGCCGGTCATCCACTTTCCGTAAAAAGCCTCGGCTCAACAGTAAACCGACGGCGAACATTCGCGGCCAATCGACATAATGCCGGGCTTTTTCAATTTCGGTCTTTTCAATAATAATTTCTACCGCGTCATTTTCATTGATACGGAATTCGTTGAATTGCTTCAGGCATTCAAAAACCAGTTCTTCTTCCTGTTCGGTTAATGGGCCGGGTGCCGAAAACTCCAGCCGATACGATAACAGCACGGTGAAAAAATCGACCATTCCGGCAATAATCAAGGGGAACAAGGTAAATTTGGGCAGGTTATTGACCGAGGGTTTGACGGTTTCAGTGAACTGCGAATAAGTCATCAGAATCGGCGCAGCCGGTAAGTCTGTGCGGTATTTGGCGGCTAACTGGTTGAATTCCAATTGTACTTTATGAAGCCCTTGCGAGACCTCCTGATACGCCTGCTCACTATGGATGGCATCCCTGTCCAGTTTGTTAAGGCCTGCTTGAAGCGTAGCGACAGACTGGTCAACCGAACTGAATTCTTGCTCCAGTTCTTTGTTTTGCAGCACCTTTTCTTCGTAAACTTTTTTTATGTGTTTCCAGACTTGCCCTTCGCCAACAATATTCCGGAATTGCGCCGGTATTTCGGGGTGGGTGCCGAAATAGGCTTGGGAAAGCTCTTTTTCCAGTTTTCCAAGTTCCTTTTTGTGTTCGCCTAAAATGCTGCTTTTTACCTGGATGAGTTTTTTTAAATAAGCGTCGACTTGATTGCCGACTTCGTTGATACGGTCGATACGGATCGTGTCGTGTTCGGATATTTCGTAGAATTTGAAATAAGAAAATGACATTGATGCGGTAAATGCGATGATTAACGACACCACAACGCTGAAATAACGAAGTCGGTTAGCTTTGCAATGGATGCCGGCCAGTTCGAACGAACAAATGACGATAATGGATTGGATCGCAATGGTAATAATCAGCGCAATCCAGGGAGTAATAAAGTACGACATCCCATAGAAGGTAGTAAACCCGGATGCCACGCTGAGCAAGAGGACAATAGGTATCGACCATATCCGCAAAAAGCTGACGAATAAGGTCTGGACAATATTGATCAAACGGCCAACGCCGCCGCTTTTAAGCTTTGTCAGGAGTCGATTTTCCATCGCGCATTCTTATAGTTGTTATCAAAGCGATTTGACAAATCAGGCAGTTCAGTCACTTGTTTAATAAATGGCTTTTAAAACCAGGTTCGAAGTTTAGGCGATAGCTTCCGCAAATGCAATCATATTGAAATAATCGATGAAAACAATTGCAGAACAAACAGTTACTTGGGAGATGAAAACGGGACAGGTGAAATCAGGTTGATTGCTGTCCCGGTTACGAAGGTGAGAAAGCAGATTATCTAACTAAATTGCTTGCCTTTGAAAAAGTCGACGAGCTTTAAATAATATTTTGTTACCTTCCTATTCCACGCTGTTCGTGTTTTCTGTCCTGAAAACTGTGGGCATCACCACGGTTTCCTTGGGGTGGTTCGGGCCTGTTATGCCCGTCCCCCATTGGCAAGGAAGGGGCATCCCGGCGATGCTCAACAACTTGCGGCGGCGGGTTAGGTTGGCGTTGCTCGTAACGGATTGGCTGGTTTTGCCAATCAGGTTGAGGGCGGACAGGCCTGCCGTGCGGGTTTTCACCATTCATATTGAAGTTACCTGGTGACGGGCGGTTTCCGGGAAATTCCGGACGGTTCGATATATTTTGGGGCATAGTCGGACGGACAGGCCTGCCGTGAGGATTCTCGCCATTCCAGTTGAAATTGCCGCCTTGCGGGCGGTTATCGGTAAAGCCCGGGCGGTTCGGGGGCGTGGGCGTTGGCCTGAAATGGTCGTTACCGTTGTACGAACCGTTCCAGTTTTGGGAATGGTTATCGTGCTCGTGTTCATGTTCGTGATGACCATTCCAGCCTCCGTTGGGGTGGTCGTCCCTGTCCGGTTGACGGTAATAGCGTTTGTCATCCCGATAGCCGCCATGCACCCACGGCTGATTAGGCCTATTTATATTATTGTTTTGATAGTAATAGTTATTATAGTAACTGTTCGAGTTATAACCGCCGCTGGGATAAGGCCGACCGTAAACGTACCCCCCTGACGGATAGGGCGGATTGGAATAATAACGGTTGTAATATTGGGAACCGCCGTAACTTGGATAGTAGGTATTGTTTTTGTAATACCCGTTACTGCCGTAATAGCCACTGCTTCCGTAATAACCATTGTTATTAGGATAAGATTGGTAATATCCCGGTTGATGCACACAACCTAGCAACAAGGATGTCAAAAACAGGAATACGACCTTAATTTTAATTGAGTCCATTTACTCATCCCCTGCGATGTAATTTTGCTATAAAAATACCATAAGCGGCTGAATGCGGGATGAATGATTTAATGGGTATGTCAAAAAAAACGGCTGTTGAGCAGGAAATGAGCGGCTATGCTGGCAAAATAACCCAAGGCGATAGCGGGTGTCCATTTCAAGTGGGTGGTAAACGTATAAATACCTTTGGCTTGCCCCATAAGCCCGACACCTGCGGCTGAACCGACTGCCAACAAGCTGCCGCCAACGCCAGCGGTCAATGTCACTAAAAGCCACTGGCCTTGGGAAATATCGGGCGCCATTGTAAGGACAGCCAGCATGATAGTGCCGTTATCTACGAATGCGGAAGCAATCCCCACAAGAATATTAGCAATCGTCGGGTCGAGTCCCGCATAGAGATATTCCGAGGCTACATTCATATACCCGATAAAGCTCAAACCGCCTACGGCTATCATAACGCCGTAAAAGAAAAGCAACGTATCCCATTCCAGGTTTGCAACCTTGTTAAATACATCGAAGGGTTGGTCAATCATGGCTTCCCTGTATTTTGCGGAATTCATGACTTTCATCGGTGCAAAATAGTCGATATAGCCCGGTTTTTCCCCTGCCGTCGGCTTGTTAGCGGATGAGTCCGGGCGGTTATATTGGTTTAGGTCGGCAGATTCGGTCTCATCGTCATGATGTGCCGGAAATTGCTGCATGTAATAACTGAAAAACTTGAGATAAGTCAGCCCCATCATCATGCCCGCTGCGGGCGGCAATCCCAATAAATTCTCAAAACAGACCGACGTAATAATGGTTAACACAAACAATCCGATAATTACCCAGCCACCACGCCTCATGGGTTTTGATTCCTCAACGGGTTCCGGCCTGCGCTTCGGAATAAAGAAATGCATAATTCCTGCCGGGACGACCAAATTAACCAGCGCGGGAACGAGTAAGGAAAAGAAATCGATAAAGGGTACGACCCCTTTTTGCCAGACCAAAAGCGTCGTGATGTCGCCAAAGGGGCTGAATGACCCCCCTGCATTGGTTGCGACCACGACGTTAATGCAAGAAAGTGTCACAAATCGGGGGCTGTCCTTGCCTAACGCCACAATGACAGAACCCATCAACAAAGCGGTTGTTAGATTATTACATGCCGAAGAAATAAAAAACGACTGAAGCCCGGTAATCCAGAAGAGTTGCCGGTAAGAGAAGTTTTTCCGTAGCAGCCATACCCTCAGTTTTTCGAATACGCTCCTATCTTCCATAGCGTTCAGATAGGTCATCGAAACCATGATAAACAGGAATAATTCCGCATAACTAATCAGGACTGAACGGAACGCCGCGCCCACTTGCTCAGACATGCCGTTGCTGGCATAGACGGAGCCGATGAATACCCAGATCAGGCTGGCAGCGAAGACCATCGGCTTGGATTTCCTAAGGTCGGTGATTTCCTCAGTCATCGCCAAAATATAAGCGACCGAAAATAAAACGAGGGCGAGATAGCCTACCCAATGGTGCGATAAATCAATGCTTTTTGCCATGGCGACGTTTGCTTCTTCATTTGCATAAGCCAATCCAGGCAATAGCAGGAGTGATAACAGCAAAACAATAAAATTATTTATTTTCATTTTAAGCCATGTGTTAATTGAAGGAGCGTTTGGTATTCCCAACTAAAATACTAACCTATTTCCACCTTTTTTGCAGGACTGAATCAACCCGAAAATTACGTCAGTAAACAATAGAATTTCTTCCAGTCAAATGATTCGCCGGGGTCGGTTTTCCTGCCGGGTGCGATGTCACTGTGTCCTGCGATACGCTCGTTTGAAAGGGTAGAATAAGTCGCCAGCAAGGT
>JBGAWU010000133.1:0-6644 GCA_044227425.1 Methyloglobulus sp. | reverse complement strand
CGGGAGGTTGAAAGCATCAAGCGCGTCGGTCAAGAGTATACCCAAAAAGACAAAGGGACTTTAACAATTGCAACAACTCACACTCAATCGCGTTATTTTTTACCGGGCGCTGTCAAAAAATTCATGGCAAGTTATCCGAATGTGACTTTGGCTATTCATCAGGGTAATCCGACTCAGGTTGCCGAGGAGGTAAGCAGTGGACAAGCGGATCTGGGAGTTACTACCGAAACAATAAGTAGCTATGAAAAACTATTATGTCTGCCTTGTTATCATTGGAACCGTTATGTGATTGCGCCAGAAGGCCATCCGCTGTTGGAGGATTTACCATTAACCTTAGAAAAAATAGCAGCTTATCCACTAATTACGTATAACATTGCATTCAGCGGTAGCACGATGGTCAAGCACGTTTTTAACCAAGCCGGTTTGGAACCCAATATCGTGCTAACTGCAATTGATGCCGATGTAATAAAAACCTATGTCGAGCTGGGCCTGGGCGTTGGGATAATAGCCGATATGGCATACGACCCCAAGTTCGATATCCATCTACGGTTTCTGGACGCCAGCCATTTATTTCCCGCTAGCACAACTTATCTCGGGCTGCGTCGTGATGCATTTTTGCGTGAGTATGTTTACGATTTTATTCAAATGTTAACGCCAAAATTAAACCGTAAAGCCATCTTGGATGCACTCAAATAACCTCGCGCTATCTCGTAAGGCCTCTTGGGTTAAAAACTCTGCTTTTTGGTGTCTTTTTTCGCATTTCAGCTTATCATGCGGCCTAATTTTTTAAACAAATAAATTATGAATACAAAGTTTTATTTAGGGTTGATAGGATTGGTTACGATCTTAACGGCTTGCGGTCAACCGGGACCGTTATATTTGCCGACGGACAAGCCGCCTGTTTACGTGCCGCCCGAGGAACAAACGAAACAAGAGTCGGATACAAAACCCGAGCTTAATAAAGAAACAAAACCACAAACGGAAAACAACCAACAATTACAACAATAAAAATGGATTACTTTAACTATCAGAACGACGAATTGTTTGTCGAAGACGTATCGGTGCAGGATATTGTTTACCAGCACGGCAGCCCTTGTTACATCTATTCACGGGCGACGCTGGAAAGGCATTGGCAAGCTTTTGACAACGCTTTCGGTCAGCATCCCCATGTGATTTGCTATGCCGTGAAAGCAAATTCCAATCTTGCCGTGTTGAACATACTGGCGCGTTTAGGTTCGGGTTTCGACATCGTTTCCCTGGGTGAGTTAGAACGCGTGATAGCTGCGGGCGGCGATCCGAAAAAAATCGTTTTTTCCGGTGTCGGCAAACGGGAAGACGAGATTCTGGCGGCGTTGAAAACTGGCATCCGCTGTTTCAATGTCGAGGTTTCGGGTGAGCTTGACAGGATCAATGTGTTAGCCGAACAACTCGAAATGGTCGCACCAGTGTCATTTCGGGTAAATCCCGATGTCGATGCCAAAACGCATCCCTATATTTCGACCGGACTGAAAGAAAACAAATTCGGTATTACATTTGATGAAGCATTGAATGAATACCGTCGTGCGGCTGCAATGCCTAACATAAAGGTCGTCGGTATTGATTGCCATATCGGTTCGCAACTGACTGAAATTAGCCCCTTTCTCGATGCGCTTGACCGGATATTGGCGCTGGTTGAAGCTTTAACAGCGGAAGGCATCCATCTGCATCATATAGATTTAGGCGGCGGTTTGGGTATTTGTTACAAAGACGAGCAGCCGCCGCAGCCGAGCGACTATATCCGGGCGATATTGGCGCGTCTCGGCAACCAGCCCTTTGAAATATTGCTCGAACCTGGGCGTGCCATTGCCGGTAATGCTGGCATTCTGGTAACGCAAGTGGAATATCTAAAGACTACGCCGCATAAAAATTTTGCGATTGTCGATGCCGCCATGAATGACTTGGTCAGGCCGTCTTTGTACGATGCGTGGCAGGATATTATTCCGGTGACTCGGCAAAGCGACGCACCGGAACAGCATTGGGATATTGTCGGCCCTGTTTGCGAGACCGGCGACTTTCTGGGTAAAGACCGGGTGTTGAAACTTAAGCAATACGATTTACTGGCGATACGTTCATCCGGCGCTTACGGCTTCAGCATGAGTTCCAACTACAACTCCAGGCAACGTTGCGCCGAAATTATGGTCGATGGGACGAAGGTCAGGGTTGTCCGCGACCGCGAGCGCATTTCGCATTTATGGGCAGGGGAACATCTGCTGGCTTTATAAAAAATAGCTGAAAGACTACCAAAAATGATGGATTTCACCAAAATGCATGGCCTCGGCAATGATTTCGTCGTGATCGATGCAATCAACCAAGCCGTTAGTTTAACGCCTGAGCAAATCTGCCGTATGGCAGACCGTAATTTCGGTATTGGGTTTGATCAATTATTGCTGGTCGAAAAGCCGGTCAGCAGCAATGCGGATTTCAAATACCGCATTTTTAACGCAGACGGCAGCGAAGTCTCCCAATGCGGTAACGGCGCCCGTTGTTTTGCCCGGTTCGTTACCGATAAAAACCTATTCAGTGATGATGAAATCACGGTCGATACCGATGCCGGACAGCTGGTTTTGCAGTTAAATGCTGACGGTCTTGTCACTGTAAATATGGGCATACCCAGGCATGCGCCAGAGCAAATCCCCCTCCGTGCCGAACACGAGTCGCTCAGCTATACAGCCGAAATTAACGGTAGCGTGGTCGAATTCGGCGCGGTTTCGATGGGGAATCCTCACGCGGTTATCCAAGTGGAAAATGTAAGCCAAGCCGCTGTTTCTGACATCGGTCAGATAATGGAAAGCCATCCGTTATTTCCCGAGCGGGCCAATATAGGGTTTATGGAAATTGTGGATCGCGGCCATATCAAACTTCGCGTCTATGAACGTGGCGCAGCCGAAACGTTGGCGTGCGGGAGTGGCGCTTGCGGTGCTGTTGTAGTTGGGATCGAACGTGGATTTTTGGACAGGACTGTTGCCGTCGATTTGCCCGGCGGACGGCTTTCGATTACATGGGCTGGGCGTGGTACGCCGGTTTTCATGACCGGGCCTGCGGAAACTGTTTTTGAAGGAAGAATAAAATTATGACAGGACAAGACGCTTCGCCGTTAACATCAACGCAGGTTGAAAAGTATCTTCGTGAACATCCCGAGTTTTTTAACGGACATCTTCATCTGCTCGAGCAGATGCGCATTCCTCATCCGAGCGGTAGCGCCATTTCCTTGATCTCCAAACAACTGGAATTATTCAGAAGCAGGCATCAGGAGCTCGAAAGCCAATTGACAGAGCTGATCGAGATTGCACGTGAAAACGATACGTCCTATGTGCGGATGCATAAACTTACCCTGGCGTTATTGGATTCCGAGACTTTTGAAGAAGCGGTGGAAAATCTCGAAGCCGTACTCTCAGGCTATTTTTTGACTGATTTTGTCGCTATCAGGATTATCGGAAAAACCGATGTCCCTGCGCTTTCCCATGTTTTCATAGATCCGGAAAGCGAAGACCTTAAGCCTTTTAACAAAGAACTTTCCAGTAACCAGCCGACGTGCGGACGACCTACCTTGGCGCAAGCTGCTATCCTGTTCGGCGAGAATGCGCTCGAGGTGAAGTCCTACGCCATCATGCCGATGATGTTTACCGAGATGGAGGGTTTTCTGGCGATAGGCAGTACGGAGGAAGACCGTTACCACTTCAGCATGGGCAGCCTGTTTTTGACCCAGATGGGGGAGGTTGTTGGTACACGGCTTATTTCACTCTTGAAAGGTCGGTAATGTCCCCGAATGCTGCCGAACTGCTTGACGGCTATCTGGGGCAGCTTAAATTCGAGAAACGCGCATCCCTTCATACGGTGGGCAGTTATCAACGGGATTTGGAACGCTTAAAAAGCTATTGTGATGAAAAGAAGGTGGCTAACTGGATCGACCTTACCCAGCAAGATATTCGTAGCCATATCGCATCCCGGCATCGGAAAGGGATAGGCGCCAAAAGCTTGCAACGCGAATTATCGGCTATCCGCAGCTTCTACGGATTCCTGTTGAAAAACCGGTTGGCGGACGTTAATCCGGCGCAGCATGTCAAAGCGCCTAAACAAGCGAGGGCCTTGCCAAAAACGCTCGATGTTGACCAAGTTAACGGCTTGCTGGACGCCGGGGTGGGCTCAACTCTGGAGGTACGGGATTTGGCGATATTCGAGCTTTTTTATTCATCTGGGCTTCGGTTGAGCGAACTGTGTTCATTAGATCTCAACGACCTAAACCTTAATGACCGATCATTGTTGGTCCGTTTCGGTAAAGGTGGAAAATCGAGGGTGCTGCCGATAGGCGGAAAAGCGGTTACGGCGCTGCAAAACTGGTTGCAGGAACGTTCGAAAATAATGGGTTTACAAGCAGAAGCTGTGTTTGTGACGACTAAAGGGCGACGTCTCGGGCAACGGAGCGTTGAGCAACGGTTAACGCAGTGGTGCAAAAAAAAAGGTATTCAGGAACCCGTTCATCCGCACATGCTGAGGCATTCCTTCGCAAGCCATTTGCTCGAGTCGAGCCAGGATTTAAGGGCGGTCCAGGAGTTATTAGGCCATAGCAATATCAGTACAACGCAGATTTACACCCATTTGGACTTTCAGCATTTGGCCGAGATCTACGATAAATCCCATCCCAGAGCCAAAAAAAAGCAGCCGTAATGCGGGGAAGATTGCAGGGTTTGGACTCGCTTGATAGGTCAATTGCCAGCGCTGACGCGAATTGCTTAATTCATTGAAATATCTTGAAAATAGGAGTTTTTCCGGCAAATAATCGATAACTCTATGCGCATTGGAAAACCCTAATGGTAACTCCCCTGTTTTGCCGAATAAGCAAAATACCTAAAAACCTGATAAGATGTCGTAGTAAATCAAATAGATTCGATCCCGTATTCAACAAAACATTTGCGCTAACAGGAAACTCAAGATGGCATCAAGCGATTCACTAGAAGATGAAAAATCCAGAGGTATCCTCTGGAGTTTTGGTGTGCTTGTGCTGCTTACTTTGCTGATTTTATTGTTTCTCGGCGCGTGGTGGAGCATCGAGCCTAAACAGTTCAGTATCCAGGAAGAGGCAATGGAACGGGCCAAGCTCACCAAAACCACCGATATTCCTTTGGGTTACACCTATACCAATACGTTAGCCCATATTGCCGAGGTCTTGTTACACAAGCAGGGCGGTTACCTGACCAACGATGTCGCACCTCCCGGCGTACTTCTCGACAATATTCCCAGCTTTGAGTACGGCGCGTTGATTATGTTGCGGGATGCCACGTCCGCCTTACGGAACCACTTTACCAGGGATCAATCGCAGTCCGACGAAGATCCCGATTTAAAAATAGCAGAACCGTATTTTTATTATGAACACGATTCTTGGGCGTTGCCTTCGACTGAAGCAGAATACCAAAAAGGGATAGACGCACTGCATAAATACATGGCCCGCCTGCAAACCTACGGCGGTAATGTAAAACGCGCACAGTTTTATTCCCGCGCCGACAATCTCTGGCAATACACAGAAGTGGTAATTAAACGGCTCGGTAACTTGTCTACACGGTTAAGCGCGAGTACCGCAGGCGCTGAATTTATTCCTGGTTTAGAGGTGATTGAGCCTAACGTTGCGGTACGGAGTGCCAAAGTTGCGCCTTTAGGCCAAACGCCTTGGCTGGAAATAGATAACGTATTTTATGAAGCGCGCGGTTCCAGTTGGGCGCTGTTGCATATCCTAAAGGCGGTAAAGATCGACTTTCATGACATCCTGTTAGACAAACGGGCGATGAATACCGTGGACATCATGATCAAAGCCTTGGAAAACGCCTTGGCACCAACATTGAGCCCTGTGGTTTTAAACGGAAGCGGTTACGGCCTGTTCGCAAATTATTCGCTTTCCATGGCGACTTATATCGCACGGGCAAACGCGGCAGCGCTGGATTTACGCGACATTATGAATAGAGGATAACAATCGAATGGATGAGCAAATCGAAGAAAATCTTAAAAAAATTAGTACCTGGAAACGCATCTTTTTCATGCTGATCTTTGCCGCCATCGGCGGTTTGGTCAGGATGTTAATTTGGGCTGTGATCCTGTTACAAATCGCATCCGTGCTGTTTACCGGAGTACCGAACGCGAATGTCTTGAAATTCGGCCGTAGTTTGTCATTGTATACTTACCACATCTTGACTTTTTTGACGTTTAATTCGGAAATATTGCCGTATCCGTTCTCCGAATGGGAAATGACGGATGAATTGAATCTGCCGGAACCGAAAAAACGCGAAAAAAAGTAACTTTTCATGTTAGAGTGCCGCAAAATCATTCATATCGATATGGATGCTTTTTTTGCGGCGGTTGAACAACGCGATTTTCCAGAATACCGCAACAAACCCCTGGTTGTAGGGGGCGACCCGTTTTCACGCGGTGTTGTCGCTACCTGTAGCTATGAGGCGAGACCGTACGGGGTCCATTCCGCCATGCCGACCAGCCGGGCATACCGCCTGTGTCCGCAGGCCATCTTTGTTAAGCCGCGTTTTGACGCCTACCGCGAAGTTTCCCGGCTTATCCGGAAAATTTTTTTCGAGTATACCGATAAAGTGGAACCGCTATCCTTG
>JBGAWU010000132.1:0-6676 GCA_044227425.1 Methyloglobulus sp. | reverse complement strand
ACCCGTTTGAGGACGGCAATGGTCGTATCGGGCGGGCAATTGCCGAGAAAGCCTTGGCGCAGTGTTTGGGGCAACCGACGCTCATTGCTATCGCCCACACTATTGAACGGAACAAAAAGGCCTATTACACCGCACTTGAACAAGCCAACAAAAACAATGAAATTACAGCTTGGTTAATCTACTTTGCGGATATCGTATTAAGCGCTCAAAGCTATACCCAAGTCAGGCTTGAGTTTTTGATCAATAAAGCCAAACTGTATGACCGGTTGAGAGGGCAACTCAACGTCCGCCAGGAGAAAGCATTAGCCAGAATGTTCCGAGAAGGCCCGGAAGGATTCAAAGGCGGGTTAAGCGCAGAAAATTATCTGAGTATCACCGGCACAACCCGTCCGACAGCGACACGCGACTTGCAAGATTTGGTGATGAAGGGGGCGTTGTTAAGAACAGGGGAACGTAAGCATACCCGGTATTCGCTTAATCTTGAAAGTTAACAAATGAATTTAACTTATTGAATTTATAATGGTAATTCTAGCTGCTCTATAGCCGACATTGGCTCATATCAACCAATTTTGTAACATCGGCCATGACCAGACCGTCGCGAGAAAAGCCAGCGGACATTCAGCGCCCAAAACCAACTGAAAAACCATCTAACGGCTTTGTCCGATAAAAAATCTATTTCGGGCTGGCTTCTTTGGTTTGCGGATAAAAATTATGGGCTACACTTATCAACTCATACTAAAGTGTAGTGCCGTTGCAGCCCGTGAAACGGAAACAATGGCTAACAGGATAGGTGTCACGGCCCTAGGTAATGGTACGTATATCAAAAATTATACTTTGCCTTAGACTACCACTGATAGTCAGCGGCAAACGGCCTCGCAATTAAACAGTTATTCAAGTCCAGTAACGCATAACCATTAAAAAGGGACCATTAATTTACGGACTTATTGGCTTCTATGGTTGTTGGTCGGCGTGTAGTTATGTGGAGTTTATAGGAGTAATCGATACCTATCTGCCGCCCTAGCCTTTAGAGCGGATGGTTAAATATGGATTGAGTTGGTATTTGTTTAGGGGCAAGCGATGAAAACAAAACTGTCAGTACACATAATAAACAGGATACCGAATGTGTCGGGCATACGAAAGTCAGGGTTAAAAGGCCGTAGATACTGGGAGCATTTAATTCGCGATGAAGCCGATTATCGGGCGCACCTGGATTATATTCACTATAACCCAGTCAAGCATGGCTGGGTAAAGCAAGTGAAAGACTGGCCGTATTCGACTTTCCATCGTTGGGTCGGTCAAGGTGTTTATTCCCTTGACTGGGGCGGTTGTGAAGGAGACTTATATGAATTTGAATAATGCAATACGAACATCAATACGGCGCAATGCCTTTCAGTTATTGCGCCTTACGGCATTATAATTCTCCTCGTGAAAATTTTGAGTATTTCTCATTCCTCAACTTTATTAAATCATTGTAAATAATGCTTATTTTTTCTCCTTAGTCACTATCCTAATTACTATGCCCCATTTGGCATAACTCTTTTTGACTTAAGTCAAAAATTGGGCAAATCTTTGAACTGGACGAATATTGAGTTCAAATCTTTCCTTAGCTTATAACCCGGTAAGTTGCGTTCAGTAGATTACAGGTGAACTTGTGAACCCAACGTCATTACTAACGAAAAATCTGTTTGCTATGTCATACCGTATTTTCCCTAAGCCAATCTGCAAAACCCGCTTCGCTTAGTTCACCCGATGCCAATTGCAATAGGGTCGGTACACAATCGGCATCGTCGGCGGTTAGGTAGATGCCGTTGAGTGCCAAGAAGGTTTCCATAGCGGACAAAGGCAACTCGTTTGTTGCCGTCTACAAAGGGATGGTTTTTTACCAGACCCAAGCCGTAAGCTGCCGCTAACCCCGAGATGTTGGTATTACCGTAAAAGGCCTATTGTTTCGGCTCAGCCAAAGCTGATTCGAGCAAGCCGCGACCAAGAATTCCTACGCCACCGCCATGTTCGGCAAGCTGTTCCTCATGAAATGCCAGAACAGTTTCTTCCAACAGCCAAATAAACTCTGTCACTTTGCCAGCTCGCGCAAAACTGCGCGACGTTTCTTCATAATTTCCCTTGCTACTGACATTTGTTGCTCAAATTCTGTTTTGTACGGCGTAATACGAAAGCCATCCGGGGGTTCGGTTAAATAAATGGTGTCGCCTTTGGTGACGCGTAATTTTTCCAAGGCTTCTTTAGGTAACACGACGCCTGTTGAGTTGTCAATTTGGGTGAGTTTTAAGCTAATCATCGTTCGTACCGGTGTTATTACTATTGGGTGCGATATAGCAGGCTATTACACTTGTTTAAACATGTGGAATATTCTGGTTGCTGAGGATTACAAAGCAGCCTTAAATTTAAAATGTCTCTCCTGTTTTACTCGGACTAGGATAGTGTCTTCATCAAACAAATTGTTACCCCCTAAGCATTTGCTTATAGCAAGCGCGTAGAACGCAATAGCGGGGCGTATCGCGCGGCATAGGATTTCAAATTCAGCCTTACTAATGGCAGGATCAAAAACATCCGCAAAAAGGCTAGAAATGCCTATACTTAAAAGGGCTTACGCAAACTTAAAAAAATATCTATTTGATTTTCTATGGAAAGCAGGTAATTTTATCCATATCAAAATAAATCCCGAACTCTAAAAAAACTATGAATTTGAATCTGGAAACCATTAACGGCTTTAACGTTCTAACGATAGATGAAGAACGCATTGATGCGCATAACTCAGGGGAGTTAAAAGAATATCTCCTGCAATTGGTAGAAAACGGAAAAATCAAAATAATTATTCAGTTAGGCAATGTCCGTTTCATTGATAGTTCGGGGCTGGGCGCTTTGTTATCGGGAAATAAGCTTATAACCGCTAAATCCGGCAAACTTATTTTGGTAAACATCCAAAAACAAGTGCTTGCGATGTTTGAACTCACCCGCCTCAACCGGGTTTTTGAAATTTATGCCGACGCAAACGAGGCTTTTAATAGCGGACCTTAGAGATTATTTATGTACCCCAACTTTATCCAGGTCGATGTTGTCATCCCAACCCAAACCAAGTACCTGAACCTAATCGGCGGTATTGGCGAAAGGATTGCTAAAGAGTTGGAAAATTATACTGGCGACCGCGAAGCATTAGCCTATCAATTAAACCTTGTCTTGACGGAAGCAACGGTTAACGCCATCAAGCATGCCTGTGGCGACGAACCTAAAAACTGTGTCCGGGTGACAATACACATCGACGAGAAAGAGTTAAATATCAAGGTCTACGACCATGGACAAGGTTTTGCCCTGGAAAACGTGCCAACACCGGATTTCGACGAACTCAAGGAAAACGGCATGGGTATCTTTTTTATCCGCACTTTTATGGATTCGGTAACTTATACCCGGCAAAACGATTATAACGTCCTTGAGATTATTAAATATCTTAAATAAATTCAGAATAAAGCGAGCCTGGAAATGCAGCCTACCAAACAATGGTCAATTGCCCTCAAAATATTGATGGATAGGGCTATAGGAATAAATTCGGGCGATACGTTATGGACGAAATATAACGGTTTGTTCCCTGCGGATTACCAGGCGCTCATTTCGCCGCGTTATGCCCTGAACGACATCCTTCAACTCGAATGCTTAATCAATTCACACAGCGATAAAGTCGGGCTAATTCCCCCCTACCCTACGCACACTAACTATCGCCTGCATTTTTATAGCCTACACGAGCGCTATCTCGACGAGTTTATTCCAATTATTGAAAACATGGGCCTTCGCATCATGGACCATGTGCAGTTCAGCTTTAAGATCAGTGATGTTAACACCACTATTAAAAGCTTCACCGTCAAGCCCGCAACAGACCTAAACACACCGTTAAAACAATTAAAAAATCGCGTATTAGGAACGATTCAAGCCGTTATGGACAACAGGGTTGAAAACGATGCGTTAAATAAGTTGGGTATTTTGGCTGGCATGGAATGGCAAGAAATCGATATTTTGCGGACTTATCGAAATTATTTTTTGCAACTTGAACATAAAACAACGAGCACAAGCATCCATCATGCGATCCTTAACAATCCTCAGGTTGCACGGGGATTGTTCGATTATTTCGAAGCGCGGTTCAGGCCTAATCCGGACTGGGAAGATCCTTTAGTCAGGGAAGAAGTGTCGTTATTTCCGTTGCGGATGGAATTGCTGGCCCTTATAGACCAGGTTTCGGATATTAACGACGACCGGATTCTTCGGACGCTGTTTAATTTGATCGACGCCACGGTACGAAGTAATTTTCATAACCGCCGGGATTGTGCGGATTATTTCATCGCATTAAAAATCAACAGTCTCGGTGTAATTGAAATGCCCGCGCCAAGGCCGCAACTGGAAATTTACGTACACGCTTTCGATATGGAAGGAATTCATCTACGGGCCGGCAAAATTTCCCGCGGCGGTATCCGCTGGTCCGACAGGCCGGACGATTTTCGCTCTGAAATTCTGGGGCTCATGCAAACCCAAGTGAGTAAAAACGCACTGATCATTCCAACGGGAGCTAAAGGCGGTTTTGTCGTAAAAGGAAACGGAACGAAACAGGGCTTCAAAGCCGCAGGAAAAAACGCGTATGTCAGATTAATCCGGGGATTACTCGATTTAACCGACAACTATCATAACGGTGCCGTAGTTAAACCAGAAGGTATAGTGTCCCACGATGGTTCCGACCCTTATTTAGTGGTTGCAGCGGATAAAGGCACCGCCACATTTTCCGATGTTGCCAATGGCGTTGCCGCCGAGACCGGCTTTTGGCTGGGCGATGCGTTCGCCAGCGGCGGTTCGCACGGTTATGACCATAAAGCGCTCGGCATTACGGCAAGGGGTGCTTGGGAATGTGTGAAAAGGCATTTTAAGGAAGTCGGAAAAGATATACAGCACGAAACGTTTACAGTTATTGGTATCGGCAGCATGGACGGCGATGTTTTCGGTAACGGAATGCTTTTATCGAACGGTATACGGCTGTTAGCCGCTTTTAGTGGACAGCATATATTTATCGACCCCACTCCAGCGGATGACGGTTCGGCTTTTATGGAACGTAAACGCTTATTTGAACTGCCCGGTTCAACGTGGGACGATTATGACCGCAACCTTATTTCGAAAGGCGGTGGTGTTTACTCCCGTTCGGCCAAAGATATTCCGGTTTCTCCCGAACTCAAGAAATGGTTGGGGATCCGTTTCAAATCCATCGATGGCGAAGCGTTAATCAGGCACTTGCTCGTCGCCCCCGTTGAGTTGCTATGGCTCGGCGGCATTGGGACTTATGTAAAATCCAGCGCAGAAAAACACGAAGAAGTCGGCGACCGCAGCAATGAAAATGTACGGGTAGACGCATGCGACCTTGCCGCCACAGTCGTTGGCGAAGGCGCAAACTTGGGTTTTACCCAGAAAGCCAGGGTTGAATATGCGTTGAAAGGCGGACGCATCAATACCGACGCCGTGGACAATTCAGCAGGCGTAGACACATCGGACCATGAAGTCAATTTAAAAATACTACTTAATACCTTTCAAAAAGAGGAACTTATCTCCGATTACCAAGCCTTGTTTATAGACATGACGGATGCCGTTTGCCAAGCGGTCCTTTCGGATAACGTGGCCCAAAGCCTTTGCTTATCCTTGGAACAGATTCGTTGCGGGGAAAATTCGGCTGAATATTTAACTATCGCGGACAAACTGGAAGCTGCCGGTTATTTGGACAGAAACGTCGATTCCTTCCCTCAAAGCAAGGATATCCAAACCAGGTTGGGACAAATCATCACCAGGCCTGAATTTGCCGACCTTATCGCTTCCTCCAAGCGCAATCTCACACAACAACTGATTAATAAAGCGGAACAATTGAATGCCCCTTACTATGAGGAATATTTGCACGCTTATTTCCCAACCGAACTGACCGGAAGGTTTAAAGACCACCTTTCCAAACACCCCCTGTCGAAGGAAATTAAAGCGACGGTCATCAGTAATAAAATCATCAACCGAGCCGGATGCCTATTTTTAAGTCTCTATTTAGGCAATGGCAACAGTAATTGCCTTGAAGCTGTTGATTGCTATCTCGCATTCGACCGGATATTGCAATGCGGCAAATTACGAAAGAAAATTTTTGCTTTAGACGACACACTATCACCCGAGAAACAGTACGAATTGTTACTACTTCTCGAACGGACTTTATTCAAATTTTGCCGATGGGCTTTGTTGAACGGCGAAATCATCCATCCCGATGTAACTACGATAGAAAGTTTTAGCCAATATCTAACACTTTATCGAGATTACCTTAATAAAAATTCATCGCGGCGAAGTGAAGCGCAACTCGCGCAATACCAGCAATGGCAAATCCCATCCGATTTAGCCCAAGACCTTGTCTTTATAGAAAGTATCCCAAACTTCCCGTTCATTGTCCTGTTATCCTCAGAAACCGGGCAAGATTTCACCGACATCCTGACGTTGATAACCGACATTCAGCTCAATCTTGGCCTGCCTGTAATCCAGCAACAATTGGGTAAAATACCTTTAGGCGACCATTGGCAAAAAACCCTGTTTGATGAGATGCAATCCGACCTGCAACTGTATACGGGACGAACGCTTAAAAACATTCTTTCAGGCAAAAAAAACACCT
>JBGAWU010000131.1:0-6680 GCA_044227425.1 Methyloglobulus sp. | reverse complement strand
GATGGGAACGTTTACACGTCTGGCGGGGTAACCGCCGGGATGGACCTGGCATTAGGTTTGGTAGAAGAAGATTGGGGCTGCGAAGTTGCGTCCGGCGCTGCACGTGGGTTGCTAGTTTTTATGCGTAGGCCGGGCGGGCAATCACAATTCAGCACGTATGTGATGAACGAAGCCAAGACCCGCAAAGATTTCCGCGAACTGCAAGCCTGGGTTATCAGTAATCCCAGTGCGGATTTATGCGTTGAACATCTAGCTGACCGAATGGCGATGAGTCCGCGCAATTTTTCCAGGATATTTTGTCAGGAAGTCGGTATTTCGCCTGCAAAATTCGTTGAACGGGTTCGGCTGGAAGCCGCCCGAAACCAGATGATGCAATCCGACCAACCGATAGAAACAATAGCCGAGCATTGCGGTTTCCATAATGCAGAACAAATGCGCCGGACATTTCAACGTTTGTTAAAAATAACTCCGCAGGAATACCGGGAAAAATTCAAATAGCCGAGAAAGGTTAAAATTGAAGTCACATACGGTTATTAAGGCAATGCTATTGAATTAAGAATTCTCTGGTCCTTGGGCATATCTTAATGAGTTGTGGCTTCTATCATCGATGGTTTCAGTTTTTTGCATAGAGGATAATTACGATGCCCGCTTTATTTTTGGAAATAGACGAAAAAGAAGTTAACTTGATTGAGTCTTCAGTCCGTACTCAAATTGACCTGCTTTCCAGAATCCAACAATCCGATACACCGGAAGATGCGTTGGACAAACATAACAATATTATTGTATTGCTTCATTTTTTACGAAAACTAAAGCTGCATCATAGTCATATCGCGCAAATCAAAATAAGTTGTAATTAACATTTTTTTGGGTTAATTCCAACATCATCACGGTCGTTTTTCACAAACTTGCAATTTTGTTATGTTATCCTTCGTTAAATTCGGCATCGTTAAACCACTTAATCCCTAAAATTAGGTTTCGGCTATTTAAACCCACTAAAGTGGATCAAGTTTCGTAACAAAGTGCATTTAACGAAAATCCCCTCAATTGATGGCCTAGAATGGATAGGTTTTTTATTCCACGGCACGACTCGGAAATATGCCGAACTGGTTTGAAAACTGCAGCCTATTACTAGAGTATTGCATAAACTTAAAACGGTAGTCCGGTTAGGATAGTATCATGCAATCTTAAAGGACTGCCCGAATGTTTAAGGAAATAATGCTTGTGGAGCGCTGTTTTTTTAGGTTAAGTATATTGCCACAGATTATCTATTTAGATCATTAAAAGGACTACTCATGTCTTTAAATAAAACACCGATTGAATCACCGCTCAACGAAGATGAGCTCAATAAAATCAATGCTTATTGGCGTGCTTGTAACTATTTAGCCGCCGGCATGATTTACCTTTGGGGTAATCCTTTATTAAAGGAACCACTTAAGCCCGAGCATATCAAAAACCGTTTGCTTGGGCATTGGGGTTCCAGCCCTGGTTTGAGTTTTGTTTACATCCACATGAACCGGCTGATCAACCAATACGGGCTCAACGCCATTTTTATGGCAGGACCAGGACACGGTGCGCCGGGGATTTTAGCCCCAACCTATCTCGAAGGGAGCTATTCCGAGATTTATCCCAATAAAGGCGAAGACGAAGAAGGCTTATTGGCGTTCTTCAAGGCATTCTCCTTCCCGGGCGGTATCGGTAGCCATTGCACACCAGAAACGCCGGGTTCTATCCACGAAGGCGGTGAGCTAGGTTACAGTATCTCCCACGCTTACGGCGCAGCATTCGATAACCCGGATTTACTGGTCGCAGTGGTTGTTGGTGATGGCGAATCGGAAACGGGCCCACTGGCGACTTCCTGGCATTCCAACAAGTTTTTAAATCCCGTCCGCGACGGTGCTGTGTTGCCTATTTTGCACCTTAACGGCTATAAAATTAACAATCCGACCGTGCTCTCAAGAATCCCGCGTGAGGAATTGGAGCAATTATTCCTGGGCTATGGCTATACGCCTTATTTTGTCGAAGGCAGCGACCCTCCGACAATGCACCAGTTGATGGCGGGTACGCTTGAACACTGCGTACGGGAGATTAAACGTATTCAAGCGGAAGCAAGGAGCGGAGGCATCACGAACCGTCCACGTTGGCCGATGATTATATTGCGTAGCCCAAAAGGCTGGACCGGCCCCAAGGAAGTTGACGGTCACAAAGTCGAAGGCTTCTGGCGTTCGCATCAAGTGCCTTTGGCAAATGTTAAAGAAAATCCGGCCCATCTCGCACTACTTGAAACGTGGCTGCGTAGCTATAAACCTGAAGAATTGTTTGACTGTTCCGGCAAATTGTTACCGGAATTAAAAGCATTGGCGCCCAAAGGCAATCTTCGAATGAGCGTCAACCCGCACGCTAACGGAGGACTAATCCGTAAGGCGCTACGTATGCCGGATTTTAAAGATTACGCATTGGCCCTGGAAAGCCCCAGCAAAATTACAGCAGAGAATACCCGCCCGCTCGGAAAGTTTTTGCGCGATGTCATGGCTGGAAACCTGAATAATTTCAGGTTGTTTGGTCCGGACGAAAACACATCCAATAAACTGGACGATGTTTACGCCGTTAGCAAGAAAACCTGGATGGCGGATTATCTACCGGAAGATGCCGACGGCGGCGAACTATCCCCCGATGGACGGGTGATGGAAATGCTGTCGGAGCATACGCTGGAAGGATGGCTGGAAGGTTATCTGCTGACCGGACGGCACGGATTTTTTTCAACTTACGAAGCGTTTGTACACGTAATTGATTCCATGTTTAACCAGCATGCGAAATGGTTGGCGATGTCCAAGGACGTACTTTGGCGCGCACCCGTTTCATCGTTGAACTTACTAATCACTTCGACGGTTTGGCGGCAGGATCACAATGGTTTTACCCATCAGGATCCGGGTTTCCTGGATGTGGTTGTCAATAAAAGTCCCTCGGTGACGCGGATATACCTGCCGCCGGATGTGAATTGCCTACTTTCCGTCGCCGACCACTGTTTGAAAAGTACCGATTATATTAACGTTATCGTGTCCGACAAACAGAAGCACTTGCAATACCTGGATATAGAAGCTGCGATCAAACATTGCACGAAAGGTATCGGCATCTGGGAATGGGCGAGCAACGACCAAGGCTGTGAACCGGATTTGGTCATGGTAAGCGCAGGCGACATCCCGACGAAAGAAGCGCTCGCTGCCACAGTATTATTACGGGAAAGCTTTCCGCAGATTAAAATCCGTTTTATCAATGTTGTCGATCTCTACAAATTGGTTCCGAACAGTGAGCACCCACACGGCCTTTCAGACCGTGATTTCGATAGTCTGTTTACCCTTGATAAGCCGATAATTTTCAATTTTCACGGCTATCCCTGGCTGATCCATCGCCTAGCTTACCGGCGTAATAATCACCCGAATCTTCATGTGCGTGGCTACAAGGAAAAAGGCAGTATTAACACGCCGTTGGAACTGGCGATCCAAAACGAAACCGACCGTTTCAGTTTGGCAATCGACGCCATTAACCGCATTCCGTCCCTGTTAGTGTCCGGTGCGCATGTAAAGGAAAAGTTACGCGACTTACAGGTCGAATGCCGCAATTACGCTTATAAGTATGGCGTCGACAGACCGGAAGAAGATCATTGGACATGGCCTTATTAACATTATTACAAAGGATAACTTTACATGAGTTTAAAAATTTATTTTCTCCGTCATGGCGAAACCATCTACAGCCAGAGCGGAGCCTTCTGCGGAACCACTAATCCCGATTTGACGGCAGAAGGCCACCAGATGGCGCAAGCTTTTGCTAACGCATACAGTCGCGCGTTTGTCTGGGATGCGGTTTATATCAGCCCGCTTAAGCGAACGCTTGAAACTGCCCAACCCTTCTGCCAACAAACGGGCTTAGCCATGTTACAAAGGGAAGGGCTGCGGGAGATTGATTACGGTTTTTGGGAAGAACGTCAACAGGAAGATATTAAACAGCACTACGGGCAGGATTATATCCATTGGTTAACCGAACCGGCCTGGAATGCACCGACCGGCGGCGAAACTGCTATGCAGGTTGCCAGCCGGGCGCTTCCGGTTATCACAGAGATAGAAGCCAGGCACGAAAAGGGCAATATTTTGGTCGTATCACATAAAGCGACTATCCGGATTATTCTTTGCAGCTTGATGGGGATCGATCTTGGTAGATACCGCGACCGGATCGATGCACCGGCAGGTTCGGTCAGTGTCATAAAATTCGGTGATCACGGCCCCATGCTGGAAATCCTGGGTGACCGTAGCTATATGCCGAAAGAATTACGCGAACGCGTCGGGACGTAATAAGTAAAATGTTTTCATAGTCTTCGATGGAAAACTATTTATTAGTCATTAACGCCGGTTCATCCAGCGTCAAATTTTCAGTCTACCGGATAGAGGAAAAAGGCGGACTCGAAGGATCGATATACGGTCAAGTCGATGGAATAGGGCATAGCCCGACGTTCAAAGTCATCCGTACCAACGGTGAAGTATTAGCAGATAGTATTCTTCCCATTACCGGTACGGATAGTTATCGAGAGTGTTTAAACCGCATCTTTTCCTGGCTGTTGAAATTCGTTGGGGATGGAAAGTTGTTGGCGGCAGGCCATCGGGTTGTACATGGCGGCGTCAAATACACGGGTCCTGTGCTTGTTGACGAAGAAATTCTTGATGATTTGGGTCGGCTAATCCCTTTAGCACCTCTGCATCAACCCCATAACCTGCAAGTTATCCGTACATTTCGCGAAATTATGCCGGAATTGCCACAGATAGCCTGTTTCGACACGTCTTTTCACCAGACGCAACCGAAAATTGCGCAAGCTTTCGGATTGCCGGGACATTTTTTTGACGAAGGCATCCGCCGTTACGGGTTTCATGGTTTGTCTTATGAATACATCGCATCGGTATTACCAAGTATTGATGCGACACTTGAGGATGCGCGCGTCATTGTGGCGCATTTAGGAAGCGGAGCCAGTTTATGCGCGATTCGTAACGGTTCCAGCATCGCCACTACGATGGGATTTTCGCCACTCGATGGGCTTGTTATGGGTACGCGTTGCGGAAGCCTTGATCCTGGTGTGCTGCTCTATCTTATGGACCGTTACAGGATGGGAGTAAGGGAGTTGGAAGAGCTTCTGTATCATCAATCCGGCTTACTCGGTATATCCGGTATTTCCAGCGATATGCGGACATTACTCGCGAGCGGCGACACCAACGCCCGCGAAGCGGTAGACTTGTTTGTTTATCGGATTGTGCGGGAAATAGGATCTTTAGTTGCAGCCCTAGGTGGTCTTGACTTATTGGTGTTTACCGGCGGCATCGGTGAAAATTCCGCCGAGATTCGCGCCCGCGTGTGTCATCACTTGGCCTGGTTGGGTCTTGAACTTGATCAAGCGGCCAATGAAGAAACCGATAAACGCATTATTTCATCACCGTTATCAAAAATCGCCGTGTGGGTGGTTAAAACTAACGAAAACTTAATGATAGCCAAACAGACCAACAAACAATTGTTACTCATGGGGAGTAATTAACAAAAAGAACGGTTTGTCCTGCGCCACCCATGAAAGCCTTACTAGATGCGGTTACAGGGAAAATATCGATTTTAATTCTGACAGCAATATTTTTATATGTTGTTGAAATATTAAGGGGAATCGCTATTTTTGCGAAAGCTTGTTTTGTACCCATAGGGCATAAAGGCATCCCAGCCCAAGCAAGCGGCAAAAACTTAACGCGACCGCTCATGGTTGCGCCGCCCCAGTCGTCCTGCTACTCAAGTTTTACACCCGACAGGGGGTGTAAAACTTGATGCGCAATGACTCGACGCGATTTCGTAATGCTTTGCATTTTCACTCCGCATACAGAGCTACGTGAAAACGCCCAGCCCTATCGCTTCTGGGGGCTACTCGGCTCCTGCCTCACAGCGAAAGTTACGAAAGTCAGGCGGATTGCGAATTGAACTACTATTCCAAGTTTGGCTTGAAATATAACCTGAAAATAGTACCTTTTAAATTTACCGTTATCTGGACTTAATTTCAATACTTGTTCTGGATTTTAAAATGAGTTTATCTCTATTTGATACTAAATTGTGAATATCATAAGAAATCTCTGATTAAGCTATTCAACAACCGACGAAATCAACCTAGTCAGAGTTTCCTTAAAAATGTACGCTATCTCAAATCGGGATAATCGGATAAAAGTTGTTGCCTGAAAGTTTCAATGGCCTGTTCATTGTCCCGGTCATTTTTTGATAACGGTACGGTTGTCTCGACCAGTATTTTCATGGGTGCGGAACCTAAAAAGATAATCCGGTCTGCTAACTCTATCGCTTCCCGCAAGTCATGGGTAACAAATAATACGGTATGAGGCCGTTCTTCCCATAATTTAACCAACAACCGCCTGATTTGCCTGGCGTTAGCCATGTCCAGGGAAACAAAAGGCTCGTCCATTAACAGGACGTCGGGGTTAATTGCAAAAGCCCGGATAATTGCAGCCCTGCGGCTCATCCCCAAGGACAACCGCTCCGGATAAACATGCTGGAACTGGGATAATTGCATAATTTCGAGCAATGTATCGACATTGTCTGAAGAACCTTTGTCTTCAATAGCCAATTCAATATTTTCCCTAACCGTACTCCAGGGTAAT
>JBGAWU010000130.1:0-6717 GCA_044227425.1 Methyloglobulus sp. | reverse complement strand
AAAACTGGTGGTCGTAGAAGACTATTACGCCACAGGAAACCAAGTTATTGAATTCATCGGTAATGCA
The DNA here is from genome assembly GCA_044227425.1 of Methyloglobulus sp. Lineage (GTDB taxonomy): Bacteria > Pseudomonadota > Gammaproteobacteria > Methylococcales > Methylomonadaceae > Methyloglobulus. Next base: position 6,650 of record JBGAWU010000130.1, on the reverse strand, counting down.
ACCCCGCCTGGGTACTATAACAAAATCATGGGAATCCAAAACATTAAAGGCACTGGGCTGGACTTTGTTTATCGCTGGCAAGCCTGGGAAATTTGTTACAAGGCTTGCCAACAACTGACTAATCCTTCCCCTGCAGTTTCCAGCACAGGATTGCGGGCTTTAGCGGCTTTTCAGGAACATGGTGTACTCACGGAAGAAATGGTCCGGATGACGATTGACAAAGTTCAAGAGATGTCCATTGCCCATAGCGAACGTTACCAAGCTGAATTGAGTGTTATTAAAGCTAATCTTGAGCGAGCAAAAGAGAGTTTGTCAGGTAAAACCCAATCAAATGCTTCCGGCAACAGTTGGCTAAAAAAATTAAGTGTTATGTTGGAACCCTTTTTGGATGCGGGTGATGCGGTAAAACGACGAAAAATAGCAAACCAAATTTATAAAGATCTTGTCGCCGAACGCATAAGTCACGACCGCGCCGCTTTAGAACTTCAAAAAATTAACAAACGCCAAAAAGGCGGATGGTTAAAATTAGGCGGATAATGCCAGGAAGTAAAGTTGCTGAATCCTGGAACTGTGAGCAAGTTCACACAAATTAATAACCTGTAAGACTTTATGAGTAAAGGATTGAAGGAATTTGTGAGGATGTTCAAAGATTGCTAAAAGTTTAGTCAGTAGAATGCACCCATTCTTTTATAGAACATGGGACAACTGTCATGAATAAAAACTTTTTTACCAAAACACAATCCATGTGGTTCTTAAGTTTTGTCTTAAGTCTTGCGGCAAATATCAATCTTGCCGTAGCTGACCAACCCGAGCATTTGTTTTGGGCGAACGACATGGTGCAAAATGTCGCGCCAGACAAGAACGCTTATGCAACGGGAACCACGACAAGTTATATGCGTTGGCCGAACGTTTTAGGCGATGGTAATTATGAAAATTACACTAAATGCGCCCCTTTTCTCACTTTGTTATTGATGAAAAGCTATGGCTGGACGAATGCCACATTCAGCAACTGGATGGGTTCAACCAGCCCAAGCTCGGACAAATATTTCGACGCAATCAATAATCAAAACGGCTTTACCCAAATTGATACGGTGTCCGGCATCCAACCTGGAGACATTATTGCCATCAAATATCCCGTAGGATCACCAGTGACAGGGCATGTAATGATTGCAAATTCTATTGCTTATGCCAGGACTACGAGTTCACCGGTTGTAGCGGGAACCCATCAATATGAAATTCAAGTGTTGGACTCTTCCCAATCAGCACACGGACCAACGGACACCCGGATAATGCCTGATGGTACGATCGACGCAGGTGTTGGTATTGGGGTATTTCGTCTTTATGCTGATGACGCCGATCAAATAGTCGGCTATACCTGGAGCACTTATAACAGCTCGACATACTACAGCGTAAGCAGTCGTTCTGTTGTTGTCGGCCGTTTGTAAGGACTGCTACGGTCACAGAAATTAATGCAAAATCGGATGCTGAACCTTGGACTTGTCCTTCAAGGTCAGCATCTTTGCCGTTATCCGATGGGACAGCAGGAAATTGAGGCTCAACAATTTCAGGGGGTTGTCAAGCTTGAACCTTACTTGATTTACGGCAGGAATCCCGCCTTTTAATTCAGCTTTGAAAGCTGAATATTCATAGCCTTTACAAAGTGTTAGCGGTTTTTATGGAAAGCTTGCATTGCGTATTTCCATAGAGGTCCGAATAGATAGTTCTTATCGACTGGAGCAAAGACCAGTTACAATGACAGCCTTATCTTGACACGTAAAAGGCAAATAATGAGTTTTAAAACCAGTCTAGTAAAAATGGCCATTAATTGGACGCCCAAGATGATGGTTATGTGGGTAGCCAATATCATCCTGAAAGGAGTCGCGGAATTAACGGATTACAGCTTCGACCTCGATGCGCGCAAGGCGTATGTGCAAACGACGTTGTATGGCGAGTCAGAGCCGATTGAGGTTTGGCTGGAGGGCTTTGCCATTATCAGCGAAAATGAGACTAAATATTTAATTCTCGAACAGGGGCAGTCGAACAAGCCGTGGTTGACGAATATTTTCGGACATATTGCCGGTAAAGCCTGGAAGATTCCTGTCCTGCCTCAATTTTCCCAGCATATCGAACTGATTGCCGAATTGTTGAAAGCCGAAAATCCGCAACAGGAAGAAAGCTGAGCCAAGTCGGCGCCAATTGACTTTTCGCTCAACACCAATGCCGCTTAAACCCTTCGACCACGGGTGTCCTGGTTAAGTCGAAGGGTTCAGGGTGAGCATCCAAACTGTGGGTTTATCACAAATGGTTGCAGTCAGCAGTCGATGCAGGCAGGAAATCGCTTGCTTGCCCATCAACCTTTAACGATTAATTAGTCGTAAAACTTTCCCCGCAGCCGCAAGAACCTGTGACATTCGGGTTATTGAACCGAAATGCTTCGTTGATGCCTTCGCGCCGGTAATCGAGTTGGGTGCCGTCGATCATCGGCAGATCGTCTTTTTGCACGATGACTTTTACCCCGAATTCTTCAAATACTGCATCGTTGCTGCCGACGGTATCCGAATAATCCAGGGTGTAAGCGAAACCGGAGCAACCGGATTTTTTTAACCCTAACTTTAATCCAATCGCGTTGCTACGTTTTTCCAACTGCTTCTTGATTTGTTTTGCTGCGTTTTCTGTTAATGATATTGCCATAGTTACCTCATCCCCGGATTGACCAGGTTTTCCAATTGATTAATAAATTCATTAATTTCCATTGCGGTATTTGATTTTCCCAAACTGATGCGGATTGCGCTTTTAGCTAAATCTTTCTTTATACCCATCGCCGTCAGCACCGGGCTTGATTGTCCGCCGCCGCTGGCGCAGGCGGAGCCGCTGGAAACCGCGATATTTTTTTGGTCAAGTTTCATGAGCAGCATTTCTCCGTCCATTCCTTCAATCCCAAATTGAACCGTATTCGGAAGTCTCGGTGCATCTTTTGCAAAAATGTGGATGCCAGGAATGGTTAATAAACGCTCTTCCAGCAGTTGTTTTAGATTTCCGATTGTTTCCGCTGTTTGAGCCATTTCAAAGCGAGCGAGTTCCGCAGCTTTGCCAAATCCTATGATTGCCGGTACGTTCTCCGTACCCGACCGCAATCCGCGCTCCTGTCCGCCGCCAAGAATAAGCGGTTTTATTGCTGCATCCTTGCTTGTTATTAATGCGCCGCAGCCTTTCGGGCCGTAGATTTTATGGCTGGACAACGACATAAGGTTGACATTCAACTTACTGAAAACCAGTGGAATTTTACCCAATGCCTGGACTGCGTCGGTATGCACAAGGATGTCGGTTTCGGAAAACCGGGATGCAATACGCTCAATATCCTGGATGACGCCGGTTTCGTTGTTTGCCAGCATAATAGAAACGAGTTGCGGACGTTCGCTAAACGTTTGTTCAAGCGCATCCTGAGTGATACGTCCATGCCGGTCAACATCGATTTCTATTAACGGGTGCCCCATTTTTGTTAACTGTTGGGCCGGTTCGCTGACAGAAGGGTGTTCTATCGCAGAAATCGCCAATTTAGCGCCAGGGTTGAGAGCGGTTAGTGCAAGGTTATTGGCTTCGGTGCCGCCGCTGGTGAAAATAACTTGCGTAGGATGGACGCCGACCAATGCCGCAACTTGTTCGCGGGCGGTGTCTACAGCGCTTCTGACAAGCCTGCCCTGACGGTATAAACTGGAAGGATTCCCGTAAAACAGGGTGAGAAAGGGAAGCATCGTCTCAAGCACCCGCTCATCGACCGGCGTCGTCGCGTTATGATCAAAATAGATCATGTCCCGGTTTTGAGTTCTTTCCCAAGGCGGTTGATATGGATATTCTGTATTGAATGATCTTGTTGCCGTTTTGCAACGTCTTGGACATGTTGTTTGTCCAGTAACTCTGCAAGGCTGATACTGGTCAAGTATTGCCTGATATGGTCACTTAACCCCGACCATAGTTCGTGTGTCAGGCAGGCTTGGTCGCCTTGGCAATTCGATTTGCCGCTGCAGCGCGTCGCGTCGATTTGTTCATCGACGGCGGCAATAATATCGGCAACATTGATTTCGCTGGCATCGCGCGCGAGCTGATAGCCGCCGCCGGGACCCCGCAGGCCTTGCACCATCCCCGCTTTCCGCAAGCGCGCAAAAAGTTGTTCCAGATAAGATAATGAAATCGTTTGCCGTGCCGCAATATCGTTCAAAGCGACCGCCTTGTAGCGTCCATGATATGCTAAATCAAGCATTGCAGTGACTGCATAACGGCCTTTAGTGGTTAACCTCACAAACTACCCCAATAATGACCTAACAAATTCGCCACTATACTTAACCCATTGGAATAGTCAACTATTATGCTTTTGAACCATGACTCAATTCTCAAACAAAAAATAAGGTTTGTTTGAAACATGGTCAACGAATATAAATTTTATTGATACTCATAGTTAAGCAGTGATTGGCGTATTGCCGAAAACCAAGACCTCCCAATCCTAAATCCACAGTTAGCGGATTAAGCCACCTTATCTTCTTTTGCGGAGCCGTCTTCAATCTGGCAATCCTCCAACGAACACATCGGTGTTTTTGCGCAGTTAATCCCCGACTCGTTGAGGGCTTTTTGCATAGTTTCGATTTGCTGGTCAAGCGAATGGATGTGGTCGAGCATGTGATTGATCGCATAGGCAACCGGGTCGGGCATATCGGCGGTGGCGCCGTAAGCGTCGAAGCCCATCTTGCTGGCGATTTTATCACGCTCGGTTTTTTTCATTTGGGCTTCCGGTTCTTTCGCCAATTCGGGAGTGCTGTCCAGCCAGCCGTATTGCGGTTGGTCCGCCCTGGCTTTGTTATCGATCACATGGCCTGGGATACCGACCACGGTTGCGCCTTCGGGTACCTGTTTTAAAATGACCGAGTTTGAGCCAACCCGTGCCCCGGCGCCGATTTCAATCGGACCCAATATTTTTGCGCCCGCGCCGACGACGACGCCATTACCCAACGTTGGGTGGCGTTTGCCTTTGTTCCAGGTCGTACCGCCCAAGGTAACGCCGTGATATAACGTGCAATCGTCCCCGATTACGGCGGTTTCGCCGATGACCACGCCCATGCCGTGATCGATAAAAAACCGGCGTCCGATTTGCGCGCCGGGATGAATCTCGATGCCGGTCAGCCAGCGGCTGATATGGGCGATAAACCGGGCAGGCCATTTGAATCCGGCATTCCAGAATCTATGGCTGATACGGTGGATGAGTACGGCGTGAAAACCGGGATAAGCGGTTACGACTTCCAGCACGGATTGCGCGGCGGGGTCGCGTCCGAAAACACAGGCGATATCTTCTTTTATTCTTTCCAGCATTATTGGCTCCTCTTGTTGCCCTGGGACATCTTCAAAATACCCCTGAGAATATCCAGTTCCTTGGTATCCAGTTGTATCCGGTTATAAATCCGGCGCAGCCGCCGCATGATTGACTTCGACTTATCGGGGTGCATAAAATCAATATCGACCAATGCTTGCTGCAGGTGGCCGTAAAATGATTCCATCTGCGCTGCCGTCGCCAACGGAACTTCACCTTTATCGCCGATTTGCACAGTTTCACTGAAACCGGCGGCGACAAACAATTCGTAGCAAATAACCTGCACGGCAGCGGCAATATTCAACGAACTGTAGTTATTGTTGCAGGGAATCCGTAATAAATAATGGCATAAATCCATCTCGTGGTTTTTTAGCCCGGAGTTCTCCCGTCCGAACAGGATAGCTGTTGTATTTTCCGGTTCCCGGATGACGACTTTCTCGGCGCATTCGCGCGGCGTCAATTCCGGCCAACTGATCGTCCGGCATCGGGCGCTGGTGCCGAGCACTAATTGGCAATCGGCAATTGCCTCCGGTAACGTACGGTAAATTTGGGCGTTTGAAAGAATATCATCGGCGCCTGAAGCCCGGGCGGTGGCTTCGGCGCTTGGGAAAACCTTGGGGTTAACCAGGCAAAGATTCTCCATCGCCATATTCTTCATCGCCCGGGCGACTGCGCCGATGTTGCCCGGATGCGACGTTTCAACCAGGACAACTTTAATATGGCGCAAACTCATAGGATATTTTCAACACAGCCCAAGGTAAAAAAAGAGCCAAGTTTAACAAAAGATTTGTTATCCTTAGCGGATTTTCTCAAACTGCTCATTATACAATCAAGCTATGCAACCCATGCTCAATATAGCCGTTCGTGCTGCCCGCAGTGCCGGCGACCTCATCTTGCGTTCATCCGATAACATCGGCCATCTTAAAATCGACCAAAAAGGCAAAAACGACTTCGCCAGCGAAGTTGACCGCGCGGCCGAACGGGAAATCATCAATATCATCAGGACCGCCTATCCCGACCATGCGATCCTGGCTGAGGAAAGTGGGGAGCATCAAGGCAACGATTTTGTCTGGGTTATCGATCCCCTGGACGGCACCACCAATTTTCTGCACGGTTTTCCGCAATATGCGGTGTCGATTGCCTTGAAATACAAGGGCAGGCTGGAAGTCGCGGCTATTTACGACCCCTTGCGCGACGAACTGTTTACCGCCAAACGTGGTGGCGGCGCCATGTTGAATAACCGCCGGTTACGGGTCACCAATCAAACGAGCATGAAGGGCGCATTGATCGGCAC
>JBGAWU010000012.1:0-15234 GCA_044227425.1 Methyloglobulus sp. | reverse complement strand
GATTATGGGCGTTGTTATGTTCATCTTGGTTATCGTATGTACCGGCTTATTGGTATTTGGGTCAATGTTGCCATCAACGATGGGGGTTGTTTCGCCAGCGGCAACGTTCGGTTGCAACGGATTGGGATCGTTGTTCACAAAAACATCGTAGCTTGAGTTTTGCAATAAGTGTACATCGACGAGATGGACATGGATCGGATGGGTATCCGGACTTACGTTCACGATATACCAAAATTCAGTGTCGCCACGATGAATTTTCCAGTTGATGCGGTCATAAAATTCTTCAGCCCCATTCCAAAATTTTTCCGTAACGGGAAGATGGGTAAATGGGTGCCTATAAGTAAAATCCATCTCAACTTCACCATTTTGGGGAGCTGTGTCCTTGCTTCGCATAAATTCCCGGAATACCAACATAGCGGTTTCTGTGGGTGCCATTGGCGGTTTTTCCACGAGCGCCATCAGGCGGATGGGCATATCGGCTGATAAGCTGATCCTTGGATGGTCGGGTTGCCAGAGTGGATTAGTAGGCAATATATGCGATTTGCTGCAACAGTTCTTTACATCGAAGCGCATTATTTGGGGATAAGGCCGACGGCTATCGTCAGTTAAATTGCCGAACGTCCGGTCATTTAATAAAGCCGTTAATTCCGCAACAGGGTTAGCAGTATTGGGATTATTACCGAATGGCGCTTCCGCAGTATTCCATAGATACAGGCTTTTAGCTTCAAATGCACTGAAATCGACTAACAGGTCAGCCCGTTCGCCAGGCGCCAGCACGAGTCCTGCTTCAGGATAATCGATCATGTTTTCCATTAACCCTTGGTCGCAGCCTATTTGCTTGATGCGGGTATGTTGACTTTGTCCTTGTTGGTCTAGCAGCAGTAAACGATAGGTTCTGGCGTTGCAGCCATTAAGGACGCGTAACCGGTAGAGTCGGGCTTCGACCTCCGCTTTCGGCCAGATTTTGCCATTGACCAGCGTGTAGGGGCCGAAAAACTCGGCAGGACCGTCATGGACTTCGGTTTTATGCAACAGCTTGCCGGTAAATCGCTCAGCTTCTACATCGAGGTTCCGGTCTTGAATAATTAAGGGTAATTCATAGTCCCAATCCGGTAAATTCAAGGCAGCTTCTTCTTCATCCCTTACTAGCCATGCGCCTGCTAAGCCGGCAAACACATTTAAACGGGTTATGTAGTTGGCGTGGTCGTGATACCACAACGTAGCCGCCGCTTGGTTATTTTGATATTGATAGTAATTTGATTGCCCTACGGCGGCTATATTATCAGGCCATCCATCAGAGTCGGCTTGTGAGCGTCCGCCGTGCAAATGGGTGACTAAAAAAGCCGGTAATTCCCTAAGTTTGGGGCGTAATTCATCTTCGCTGTCAGATAAGGCAAAATCTTTTCCCGGCAGATTTTGTGGAATAGTGCCTGCTGAGGCTGTAGAGTCGATTTTAACCACTTCATAAGGTAATTTTGCTGGACTGTTATCCGCTAGTTTTACTTTATTGGCCCAACGGACTTCCACTTTCTCACCGCGATTAACATTCACCGTAGGCCCCAGGTACGTCGAACCGGAGCCTGGTTTAATTATCTTGCCTGCAGCTAACCGGTAACTCCACACATCGGTAGGCGGAAGTGATTGATGGAGCTGGACTTGTTCGGCTTTAGCCGTCAACGTAAGATGAAGTTCCGACCCTTTTTGAATTGGTTCGACCACGTCCGGGACAGGAAGAAGGTCTTTAAAAGGTTCTAACGTAGGTATTGCCGGCATAACTGTCTCCTTGCATTTAATGTAGAAAGGACTCATCCAGTGAATGTGAATATTGGATGAGGCTGTTTTAAAACCTAGTTTATGTAATTAAATATAGTTTAATCGCTTGGTAGAATCTTATGCTGAAACAAAACCATTGGTCTGTGGATTTATTTGCCCAATAAGTGTGAATTATTACCTGGAAAATAAGACGTTTGTGATCGCGAGATACGTTTATCAACGTCGAGAAAAATAACCAGATGTAAAGTAAGAAGACCGAAGGTGGCGCGAATGATAAGAACCGTATCTTTGCTTCCATCATTTCGTTTGAAATCGGCACCAGCGCTTTGTGCATGATGTCAATTATCCATTGACGACCTGAGAATATCACAACCACCGAAAATCTAAGTAGTATTTGCCAACAAAGTCTCATTTATGCAATAAATTACCACGTTGCCAAAAGCGGTAAGTTAAACCGGCCTGTGGTATTATTTTGCTTTAAATTAAGCAAAATTTAATTTTTACCCGTAATTAGATAAAGGAAATGATTATGAAATACTGTAAATATTTGTTGCTGGTTTTATCTTTGGCAATTTTTTCCGTCCAGGCCGAAACGATAGATGTACACGGTGGGCTTGGAGGTTATATCGTTCCAACAAATACCGCTGGCACAGTTTGCTTGAAATTAACTTTTATTAAAAGGACTGCAGGAACTTTGGTTACCGGGCTAACGACCCTCAAAATAAAACCCGTTAGAGTGGTTGAAACCAGCATGTCCCTAACAGGCCAACAAGTGAGCAAGAACTTTAATGTAACTTATACTTTGGCTCCATCGACCGTGCCAACATTGGCAGGGGTATATGACTTGTGTTTGAAACCGTCCGGGGTAGGCAATGTCTGGAAGAAAGCCCCTCTGCCGGCCAACACTTATTTTTACTATATAGATGGCGTCGTGCTTGGTGTGGCGGCAATCGATAACGGCGTATTCAACCTTTTGTTGAACTAATCTAAAAACAGGCATAGAGATACAATTTTTGCATCTCTATTTTCACTATAAACCCCTAATTTTTTTAAAAATTAACTCTTGTGGATCGGTTATCGGGTTAACAAATTATTTTTTATCTTTCCCGTACAAACTGTCTGCCCCGAATACCATTTGGTGTGGGCGTCCCAGTTTTTCTTGCGTGAAGTCAATAGCGACCTGTTCTTTCAACTTTTTACCGTCCCAGCCGTACGCTTTAAAAAACTGCTCATTATCCTTGCCTTTTTTGTCCCAATTAGCGAGCAGGGACGATGTAAAATAAACCCGCTTACCGTCCCAGCTTGAAGAAACCATGTTCACTTGTGCGCCGATCTTATGCTCGTACACTTGTTTGGGTTTGAATGGGTCGCTGATGTCGAACAGACGAGTCATGCCGTCCATGAAAGTGTTGACCCATAGCATCTTGTCGTCGCTGGAGATGGATATATCCACCGGCAACGGGATTTTGCTGGGATCGCCGATGTCGGCGACGTCCTTGGCTTGCCATTCGCCTTTTGGATCTTTGTAAATCAACCAAATTTTTGACGTCAGTGCCGTACTGGTAAAACAGTAATCATGTTTTTCATCCCAAGCGCAACGGATTTCCAAGGGCGCGCCGGGGACGTCGAACACTTTTTTCGGTTGTTTGGTGTGCAAGTCCCATTGCACGACAGTGTTGCCGAAGCGTTTCATGGCCTCCTGATCGGCGAGCATTTTGCCGAAATCCATCATGTAATTCGACCAGCCGGTAAAAGATGAAGTAAACATGGCGTTGTGGCGCGGCATTACGCGAAGGTCGTAACCGTAACCGTCGGCATATTTGCCGGTTTTAACCGCACCGCCCAAGTCGCTATCGGTTGGCATCCAGTGGGTATCGATAAATTTGCCGTCGTTGGTGTACTCCACCAAACCGGTACGTCCGCCGTGGTCTTTGTTGTTGGACAGGCCGGTCATTATCATCCGTCCCGGCAAGGCATAAGTGGTGTGCGGGCCGACCACGCCGTCGCTTTTGGCGACAAAATCGGTAATCGTATTGCTCAACGCAGGTTTCGACGGATTGCTATGGATGTCGAATACGAAGATTTTGTTGGTGTCCAAACCTGCTGCCCAAAGGTATTGGCGGTCATCGGTAACACCTGAATGATGCGCTTCATTGCGTCCGCCGACCGACAGGCTGTTGATGACTTTGCCGTAATTTTTCGATTTCGGATTAACGTCGACGGTAACCAGTTTGTCCTGCTCATCGCCGATGCCTTCTACGCCTAATGTCCAAATGTAGACATAATCCTCTTGCCCGGTAATCTTAGGCGCGTAGGGCGAGACGCAGGTTTCGTCCGCGATGGCGGATATTGTTCCCAATCCAGCCAGGAAGAGCGTGGACAAAGGAAGCGTACACAGTTTTTTTAGCCGGTTTTTCGTGGTTGTCTTCATGGTTTCCTCTCTAAATTTTGGAATAGTTATATTGCTCACGGGAGAAATCAATCGGTGGTTTCAAGCGCCCCGGATGGACACTGATTGACAACCTCTTCAATTTCCCGTTCGTCCGCTTTGGACACATCAATCACAAACTCGCCGCCCTCAACTTTAAAAACCTCGGGCAGAGACTTGACGCAAACACCGGCAGATAAATGCACGGTTAGACTTCGGCTGTCGTCGGGTCGATAACTGTTTTGATACGGGAAATTTTATTAGCCGGAAAACCACCCTGTTCCGCATGTGATTTAACACTGGCTTCATCGGGCGCAATGTAGATGCAATATATTTTGTCATCGGTGACATAACTCTCCAACCATTGGATTTGCGGTCCCATCCGATTAAGCACTCCGCAGGATTTCTGCGAGATGCCTTGTAATTGTTCGGCTGTTAACGAACCAGCACCGGGGATTTCTCGTTCGATCAGGAATTTAGGCATGATAGGCACCTTTTTGAAGGTAGTTAAAATAAAGACGACCAGTCGTCTTATAAAAATAGTACACCCAATTTCTGCTTAAGTAAACTTTCTTTTTTCATAAATCGTAACGATTAATCGACACACGGACTCATACCCATTGAAACGTTGCAGGCATTTGCAATACACTGGACCCGACGAATGTCCTTCCATGATTTCCGCCTTACTTTGAGGCTAAAAAACGAGGCTACTATTTATATGGCTAAATCAACAATAACGTATTGGAATCCCTTAAAACCGGACGCCCAAGGTCGCTAGTCGCCGACCAAAGGGTCAAAAGGCATGGCGGAAGAACTGATGCTGGGCATCGATCTTGTTACCGGCGTATGCAAAACATCGATAAGTAATTCGGGAACTCCACAACGAACCGCAAATTTATTATCGAAAGATTTGAAAAATCCTTTAAAGTAACGAAAGTAAGCTAAGGTTTAGCCTTATTCAATACTCTAGGTAAAAGCCCATAAATACACAGCTACCATCCTCTTAATAACGTTTTCCTAATTTAAGAAATAGCACAAATTTTACAAAGCCAATGTCAGAAGCAACCCAACTAAACGAAACCCCCAGCAACTCCGCCGGTTTAAGCGTCCAGGCCATCATCGATTTGAACGAGCAGTACCACCCGCTCAGTTTTGAAGAACGCTTGCACCGGCTTTATACCGATTTCAAACCGGAAAGGGTCATGGTAACGTCCTCCTTTGCGGCGACTTCCGCTTATTTTTTGCACATTATTTCCCGCATCCGGCCTGAACAGGTGATATTTTTCATCGATACCGGATACCATTTTCCCGAAACCCTGCTGTACCGGGATTACCTGATCGGACTTTACCATTTGAAGGTCGAAGATATAAAAGCCGACGATTATCAGCATCAATACAGCGAAAAGGAAAAGCTGTACGAATCCGACCCAGATTTTTGTTGCTCGATTAATAAGATAAAACCGCTGGAAGACATCAAGCCCAATTACGATGTGTGGGTGTCGAGCCTAATGAACTGGCAGACGGATCACCGCGCCAGGTTGGAGGTGTTCGAGGAACGCCGCGGCATTATCAAATTCAATCCCATGATCGATGTGTCGCGGGAAGAACGCGATGCTTATATTGCCGAACACAAATTGCCGTTTCATCCGCTGGTCGCCGAAGGCTATTCTTCAATCGGCTGTACGCATTGCACGGTAAAAGGCGAAGGCCGTAGCGGCAGGTGGCTAGGAAAACCTAAAACCGAGTGCGGTTTGCATTTATAGCGTGGCTTAAATGATGGAAGGCTTGCGCCAGAAAATTTACCACTATTTATAAAAGGCGGATTTCGATGGGTAAAAGCCGGTTATTCTCGATAACCGTTGAAACCTTTATCCATCCAGTCCGCCCTAAAAAAGCGAATACCTTTTATTTAGACATCTTTCCTTACGGTGTGGGTACGGCTACACGGTTGCCTGGAACGATTTGGGCCTGGAATGCAAATACTTCTCGGCTTCTTGGGTCAACGAGTACTTTCACCCAATGCGTGTCGTTAGTGCCGTTAGCCGCGTTGTCGCCGAATGTTTCCACGCGGGTGAAGTTTTCTAAGCGGCGACCCAATGAATCGAGCAACGGTCTATCGACACGGAAATAGTGCGAATCGCCATGCACGTAAGCAACCGGTTTTGCAAAAGCGATAGTTTCGTTACGCAATGCGGTCAGGAATACTTGATAACCGTCGGGCAAACCGTCGGTTTCGGCAAGTGATAAAGGATCACGGAGCGGCGCACGCGTTCCGTCGGTTAAATCCCAACCGGGATTGGCCTGGCTGATGATCATGACGGCAACCGAGCCTTTCAATTTGGCTTGCTCGAAAGTTTCATGCAGCCATGCGATATTTGCTGCGTTACGGGCGTCGTACTCGGCCTGATCGGGCGCCGTATCGCAAAGGTTGTTGCACGAGCCTGGAACATTGAGCGTTACATAAGTGACTCGGTTAACGGTCCAGCGCCGGTTCTCGACACAAGGCACAGAATCACCATTATTAGCAAGACAGTCCGGTGTTGATTGCACGTCCTGGGGTAGTTGATAGGGCGGTTTACCGAATGCTCCGAGCGAATAGGGTGTGCTGAAAAACACAGTACGTTCGTGGTCGAGCCGTTCGCGGGATGAATAACTGCCGTTTTTGACCCGGTCACAGTCAGTCCAATCGTTATCGCCTGGCGTAACCATGGCTGGCGCTCTCAGGGAATTGAAAAATTTAAGCGCCTGCGTGTAAAGGGCGTCCGAACAGTCAGTCGGCGTTGTTGAACCGGGAGTTGCATTGCCCGCTTTCAGGTCGCCGTCATGGACGGTGAACGCTAATTTTTGGGCATTCATATCGGCGATTACTCTAGGAACACCGTTGAGCGCTTGGTCGTCGGAATAAGGCATATCGCCCCAAAGTCCGATTGCATAGGGCTTTTCGTCTATATCGACGGCAGCGGCAACTGGGGCTGCAGTAACTGCTGCCAATAAGGAAATACCTATAGCAGTTAAACAAAAACTACGCATCTTTTGTGCGCTTATCGATTTCTTAACTTGGTGAAACAAGTGGGCTTTTTTCATTTTTATCCTCTCAAGGTTATTTTTTTAAGACTGTCAGTCCAATTTCGCCTATAGACAAATCGGGAGTTGACCCAATGAGATTAACTATTCTTCTTTACAGCATTGTTACTGCTATTCATTTTTTTGGGATGAACTTACTACGGAATACCGGACTCAATTTTTATACGGAATATGTAACAACTGCTAAACCCGGTGTTTTCGCCAATGACACGCTGACAGCCTGTTTAATTAACCTGTAGAGAAGCGAGTTTTTTAATGAGTTGCGTTCTCCTCCTTGGAAAATGTGCCATAGTAATAGGCGTTAAAGCTTTATTTAAAATCGGAAACCCATGAAAAATTACCGCAGAATCGTCATCCTTACCGGCGCAGGCATTTCCGCCGAATCTGGCATTAAAACGTTCCGCGCCAACGACGGTTTGTGGGAAGGGCATCGTGTGGAAGAGGTGGCGTCGCCAGAAGGTTTTGCACGTAATCCCGATGTTGTCCATTCCTTTTATAACCAGCGTCGGGCGCAGTTGAATTCGGGGACGGTGCATCCCAATGCTGCCCATTTTGCCCTGGCGGAATTAGAGCGGAAATTTCCCGGCGAAGTGCTCGTGGTAACGCAAAATGTCGATAACCTACATGAACGGGCAGGCAGTTTGAATTTAATCCATATGCACGGCGAGTTAAATAAAGTCCGTTGCAATCAGTCGGGCAATGTGTACGAATGGAATGCCGATATTTCAGTGGAATCAACTTGCACTTGCTGCAATCGGGCAGGAATGTTAAGGCCGCATATCGTCTGGTTTGGCGAGATGCCTTTTGCTATGGAGCGCATCTATGAAGCGTTGATGCACTGTGATTTGTTTATCTCAATCGGGACGTCCGGCCATGTCTATCCGGCGGCGGGTTTTGTGCAGGTCGCATCGAATTCCGGCGCGGAAACCGTTGAGTTAAACCTGGAACCCTCACTGGTCATTAATGCATACCAGCAATCGATTCAAGGGCAAGCGACCGCAACGGTAAAGGCGTTTGTTGAAAAGCTGTTGGCTGCCGGTTAGTCTTGGAACATCATGAGGAGGAGGGCTGAATGGTTGATATGCAGCATTTCCTCCAACAGGTTGCTGCTGTTCCCAATAAATGCCCAAAAGCTGAAAAAAACCGAAGGGGAGGGGCGGATGCACCGGTTTAACTGGCGCATCCGTTACTTGGCTTATCTTTCTTACGTGAAGGCTTCAATTTCTGCTTGGGTTCGGGTCTCATTTTGTCCGACAGTCAGCAGATCCCAAAACAGAAGGATGCCGCCGACAAGCGTCATGAGTCCGAAAAGCAAGCGCCATACCATCGCTTGCATAAACCAGGGGTGCATCTGGGCGGCGAAATAGCCATACCAAGTTGAGCCTTCGACTGCACGCTCGATGAATGATTGTTCGTAACCCGCAATAAGCAGGGCGACCGTCATTCCGAGTACGCCGAAATTCAGCAAGCCCAACGCTGTTTTCCAGCGCCAGCCGTTACCCGGCATACCGCCGCCCATCCAGCAATCACCGCGAATTTTCTGGATGGCAAGATAAAAGAACGCGATATTGATAGTTGCATAAGCGCCGAAAAATGCCAGGTGTCCATGCGATGCCGACCATTGCGTCCCGTGTGTATAAAGGTTGATTTGCGGTAGCGTATGCATAAATCCCCAAACCCCTGCACCCAAAAAATTACCGAACGCGTGGGCGATAATCCAGGCTAACGCCGGGTGGTTGCTGTTTTTGAAGCTATGGACACCGGCGTCGTAGATCGAATGGACGACCATTGCAACCAAGGGGATCGGTTCCAATGCGGAAAAGAACCCGCCGATGGTGAACCAGTACTCCGGCGTACCGATCCAGAAATAATGGTGGCCTAAACCGAGGATGCCGGAACCGAACATCAAAGCGACTTCGATATACAACCAGGTTTGCACGACCTGCCTACGTACACCCAGCAGTTTCATTAAGCTCCATGCCATGATGCAGCCGACCAGCACTTCCCAGGTGGCTTCCACCCATAAATGGATGACCCACCACCACCAATATTGATCGATGCTGATATTGGTGGCGTAAAACATCCCGGCCAGATAAAGTCCGGCAAGGGCGACCAAATCGAGTGTTAACACCCCGGCAATACCCGACCACTGGCCTTTTGCGAAGGTGGCGGCAACGTTATAGAAAAAAATGAGCATAACAATGACGATGCCAATATCCGCCCATCTTGGCGCTTCGATGTATTCGCGGCCTTCGTTGATAAACCAGATTGCAGTATCGTTGCCGCTGCCGAATTGCACAAACAGGTAGACCAACACCACAATAGTGACCGCTCCGGTCAGTACCCAAAAGGCAAGCTGGCCTAATTTCAGCCCGACGATAGGGACGCCGCTTTCCTCTTCCAGAAACCAGTAAACCGAACCGATAAAGCCGTACAACATCCATACCACCATAGCATTAATGTGTACCATGCGGTTGACGTTGAAATCCAGGATTTCGTAAAGGAAACCCGGCCAGATAAATTGCATTCCAGCCAACAGGCCGAACAATAACTGCGCCATAAACAGGACCATCGCGACCGAAAAATAGTGGATGGCTAATTCCTGTCCACCATTGAGGTGAGGGTTGGCCGTTAAACCGGCCCTAGCTTGTTTAATGTGACTGAAAGCTGATGTGATTCGAAGTTGTAAAGAATTATCCATCGCTATTCCTCAGCGCTGCTCGTTTTGAAATTATGGGGGAAGCCGTTGGTATCGATGGCCGACATCCATTTAAGAAATGCGACAATGCCTTGGGCTTCTTCCTTTGTAATCTTTAAGTTCGGCATTTTTCGGTTGGAACCGTAAGTCCGGGCATTTTTTTCCGGATCCATAAGGAACTGCACCATCGTTTCAGCCCGCGACTCTTCGCCGCCCCAGGCTTGATCCAGCCAGGCTTTGGTCAAATCGGGCGCGAAATAAGCGCCGTTCCCGAGCAGGGTATGGCAATTGACGCAATTTTTGGCCTGAATGGTTTTTTTACCCAAATCCACCAATTTTTCTGCCTCATCTTCGGTAAACGGTTTACCAAATAAAGGCGAATCACCGGCGATCAACGGTTGATAGTGCTGCTTGTCTTTATCGAAACGGTAATCGATTTTTTGGTTGATAACCTTGTAGGAAGGGACGCGGGAACCGCCAGCGGTTATTTTTGCCATGGAATCGAAGGTTAGGATAATCAATATCACAAAAGAACCAGCAGTGACCCAGATCGCCGTTTTTTTCCAAAACGATTCCGAGGCCCAGCCTGGAATAGGCTGTGTCATACATTCCTCCAAATAAAAGTTGATAAATTAAGGGTGGTCTTCATTGGCGTGTGTTGCTGCACATAAACGCCAAATGATTCGGGGCATACACCAGTAACCGACGAGCATTAACGCGCTAAGGAAGCGCCATTCGCCGTTAAGATGGTTGACGTGCGCAAAAATTGCCACGAAAACGAGTAGACCTGCAAAAGCGGTAGCTTGCCAATATTTTAAAAATCTCCCTCCGGCTATTTTTTGCCATGCATACAGTCCCGCATACAAGGCGGCGACCAGAATTATCATCGCGCCGCTGAAAAAGCTCGCAAAAAAGTCCGCTAGAGCAACAGGTTCTACCACAATTATCCTGAAATTAACTAATGCGCTATTTTGAAATAAAAGATATAAATAAAATACATCTTTATTAAATTGTAAGCCCTTATAAAATGTATTTCAAATATATTTTATGGTGCAACCATGCAATTGACCCTTCACACCGATTATTCGCTGCGCGTCCTGATTTATTTGGCTTTACATACAGACCGTTTGGTAAATCGTTCATAAACTAGGCGTTAAAGGTTATATAAAAACGATGCGGGGTAAAGGTGGCGGCATCTGCCTTGCCCAGCCTCCCGAAACTATCAGCATAGGCCGCGTTATCCGCAGTATTGAAGCTAATTTTTACCTTGCCGAGTGCTTTAATCCCGGTAAGCAGGGACACTGTGCCATTCAACCTTTATGTGGGTTGACGGTTTTGTTCTCCCAGGCCACGGCTCAATTTCTGGCGGTTTTGGATGCGAAAACACTGGCAGATGTTATTGTTAAAACATAGCGTTGACCGTTGCTGCCAAAAACGATTTTCCGTTAGCCTAAACACCGGAGATACTGCCCTTAACAAGTAGCCCGTAGATTGGGGTGAGGAACGAACCCCAACGTGATGCGGGCAATTTAGTTGTTGGGGTTCAAAAATTCACCCCAACCTACGGGCTATAAGCCGGCAACAATAACGTCCCCTGTAATCCAGTATCTCCAGTTTTTCAAACCCGCCAGCATAATGTACTGGCGGATTTGCATATTCTTTAGGTTATTGGCACTATAAGCCGCAGATCAGCTATTACGATGTCATTGGCCGATGGGTGCCGTTCCCTAAAGACTTCCTATTGATGGACAACCAACACTTATTCAACCGCGATGTTTCAGTCATCTGGCATCCTTGCACCCAGATGAAAGACCACGAAACCTATCCGGTAATCCCGATCAAAAAAGGGCAGGGCGTATGGCTGGAGGATTTCGATGGCAACCGTTATCTGGATGCGGTCAGTTCCTGGTGGGTCAATTTATTCGGTCATGCCAATCCGACTATCAACGCTGCTTTAAAAGCCCAACTCGACACACTGGAACATGTAATATTCGCCGGGTTTACCCACGAACCGGCGGTCAAACTTGCAGAACAACTGGTTTCGGTAACGCCGGAAGGCTTGAGCCGTGTGTTTTATGCGGATAACGGTTCGGCGGCGGTGGAAGTCGCACTTAAAATGAGTTTCCATTACTGGCGCAATTGTCGACAATTTCAAAAAACCAAATTCATCACACTCGAAAACAGCTATCACGGCGAAACGTTGGGTGCGCTGGCAGTAGGCAATGTGCCGTTGTATAAGGAAACCTATGCGCCGCTGTTGATGGAGGTTATTACTGTTCCCGGCCCCGATTGCTATTACCGCGAACCGGGCGAGTCGTGGGCGGATTATTCTTCCCGCCGGTTTGCATTAATGGAGCTGGCGTTAATAGAGCATGCTGAAACGGTTTGCGCGGTTATCGTTGAACCTTTAGTGCAGTGTGCGGGCAATATGCGCATGTACGACCCGGTGTATTTGCAATTACTGCGTAAGGCGTGCGATAAATACCAGGTGCATCTTATCACCGATGAAATCGCTGTTGGGTTCGGGCGCACCGGAACCCTGTTTGCTTGCGAGCAGGCCGCAATTGCCCCCGATTTTATGTGTCTATCAAAAGGCTTGACCGGCGGTTATTTGCCGTTATCGGCGGTGTTGACAACTGACCGTGTCTATCAAGCGTTTTACGACGATTACCAAAACCTGACCGCTTTTTTGCACTCGCATAGTTATACCGGGAATGCGCTTGCCTGTCGCGCGGGTTTAGCGACGCTGGAGATTTTTCAGCAACAAAGGGTGATTGAAAAAAACCGGAACCTGGCCGCTTTTATGGCTAAAATGATCCAACGGTTTGCCGACCATCCACAGGTCGCGGAAGTTCGGCAAACAGGCATGGTCGCGGCGATTGAACTCGTTAAGGACAAAATCACGCGGGAACCCTTTCCGTGGCAGGAACGGCGCGGCTTAAAAGTTTATCAATATGCACTGTCGAAAGGCGTGTTATTGCGGCCTCTCGGCAATGTCGTTTATTTTATGCCGCCCTATGTGATCGACGAAGCTGAAATCAAGTTGATGGTTGATGTCGCTTGGCAAGGGATACAAATAGCAACAAGGGATTAACATGCGGGTTTCCAGGTTATACGTAGCGCAACCATTAACGCCTGATCAAAGCGTTGAGTTGGATGAAGAGGGCGCCCATTACGTCCGGACAGTGTTGCGGTTAAAGCCGGACGACGCACTCACCCTGTTCAACGGCAACGGGTGCGAATATGCGTCCGTAGTGGATGAGGTCAGTCGTAAACGGGTGCGGATTACGATTAAATCCCGTTCCGAGCGGACGGTAGAATCGCCTCTGCAAATTATCCTGGGCTTAGGCATTTCACGCGGCGACCGTATGGACTTGACCGTGCAAAAAGCGGTGGAGCTTGGCGTCAATACGATTACGCCTTTGCTGGCCGAACGCTGTGTCGTCCAGTTTACCGCAGAAAAAAAGCAACAGCGTTTTCAGCATTGGCAAAAAATCATCCATCATGCAGTTGAACAAAGCGGCAGGACGGTCATGCCCGAATTAACCGAGGTAGACAACCTATTCAATTGGCTCAATCGACCAACTACAGGGTTAAAAGTGTTCCTCGACCCTTATGCGGACAATCATTTAACCGAATTGCAGCCCGTCGATTCAACGGTTATCCTGCTCACCGGGCCCGAAGGCGGGTTCACGGAACAAGAACGGAAAATCGCCAAATCTTCCGGCTTTACGCCGGTACGTTTGGGAAACCGGATTTTACGGACGGAAACCGCATCCATTGCCGCTTTAGCCGCCGTGCAAATGTTGTGGGGAGATTTTCGCGGATGAAACGACTACTTACCCTCCTGTCACCCATTCTGGTATTGCTAGCGGCAACGTTTTGCGCAAGTTTGCTGGCTTATGGGATAACCCTGATTTTTGGGGATGCGGTGTCTTTTCGTACGGTTTTTAAACGGTCGTCGCAATTTTTCTTGGTGTCCAGCATTATTCCTTTGATGTATGTGTTGAAGTTGAGCCGGTACGACATCGGCTTTGCAACTCAACCCCAGTTTCTAAGGCAGTTAGGGCAAGGCTTCGGCATTGGCTTGATAACCTTGTTGCCGGTCTTGGCAGTGATATTTTTGCTAGGCGTTCATGTTGTCGATGAAGGAAAGCCTTGGGATATGATCTGGATCGGCAAAAAATTAGGGTTGGAGTTGTTGCTGGCACTTTTGATCGGCTTTGTCGAAGAACCTATCTTCAGGGGAATATTATTAACCGGTTTAACCAAACAGTTTTCCCCGAAAACGGCAATAGTCGTTGCTGCGTTTTATTGTGCCGCATTGCATTTTTTGAATAGCAACATTCAAATTCCTTCCCAAGACGCGGGCGTGTTCAGCGGGTTTATCCTGTTGGGCGATGCGTTCAACCAGCTGTTAAACCAGGAATATCTTTCCCCGTTTTTATCACTGTTTGCGGTCGGCCTGTTTTTAGGGCTTATAAAAACACACATACCGGCAAGCCTTGGCGTTTGTATCGGTTGCCATGCCTGTTGGGTATGGCAGATTAAATTAAGCAAACACTTCTTCAATATTAATCCCGACTCGGACTTTTCATATCTGGTGAGCAGTTATGACGGCGTTATCGGGCCGATGGTAACCCTTTGGCTGTTAGCGGCGTCATTGGTTTATGTTTTATATCAGCGTTTGGATAACCCAAGCCAGGGTTGAAAAGCCATTCCTTTGAAAAATCGGCTGAGGAAATTTTATATCTAAGGTATTATCAACGTTTTATTAACGGGCGTTTGCGCTACGGCAGCAAGCTGCTATTTTTCTTTAACCAACACTAACGGAAGACACATGACTCAAGATGAATTAAAACAAAAAGCCGCCCATGCCGCATTGAAATATATCAAAGACGTACCGGTTATCGGCGTCGGTACTGGTTCCACTGTAAAACATTTCATCAACTATCTGGCCGAGATGAAGGCCGATTTCGATGGCGCAGTCTCCAGTTCGGAAGGTACCACCGCCTTGTTGAAACAAGCCGGGATTCCCGTGCTGGACTTGAACAACGTCGGCACAATTGAGGTTTATGTCGATGGCGCGGACGAAATTAACCCCAACAAACAACTGATCAAAGGTGGCGGTGCGGCGCTGACCAGGGAAAAAATCATTGCCGCCGCCAGCAAAAAATTCGTCTGTATCGCCGACGGCACCAAGCGCGTCGATGTGTTAGGCAAATTTCCCTTACCGATTGAAGTCATCCCG
>JBGAWU010000129.1:0-6717 GCA_044227425.1 Methyloglobulus sp. | reverse complement strand
GCTATCAGCAAATATAACGTTAACAACGCGCCTGGCAATACGCCGGGCGGCCAGAAAATGACGGCCTTCAAATACAGACTAGCCTGATAGATTCCCAAACCTAATGCGATGTACGCACATATCTGCACTATGTCGTATTTGACGGGATAATAAAACCGGCCCAGCACATAGGAAACAAAGGCCATGCCCGCATAGCCGATGAGGTGCGCCCATGCCGACCCCGTATAGCCATACACCGGAATCCACAAGACATTAAGCGCAATGGTCAATCCTGCGGCGCAAGTCGATACCAATGCGCCGATCAACGTATGGTCTGTCAATTTGTACCAAATCGATAAATTAACATAAACGCCGAGAAATAAGTTTGCGAGCAATAACACCGGCACGACATCAAGCCCCGACCTGAACTCAGGACCGACAAAATACTTGAAGAAGTCAATAAACAACGTGACCAGCAAGAAAATAAAGACACAGAAAACGACAAAAAACCGCAAGACCCTCGCGTAAACAGAACGCGCATCGCTATTGCCCGAATAGGAAAAGAAAAACGGTTCCGCTGCGAATCGGAAAGCCTGGATAAATAGCGACATCAAAATTGACAATTTATAACAGGCGCCGTATATGCCCAACAATTTCATATTGGTTGCTAAATCGTAAGGCAGCAATTGTTTTAATAGCACTCGATCCAGCATTTCATTGATAATGCCTGCAAAACCGATCACCACCATCGGCAAAGAATATTTGAGCATCTGCCCGAATAAAGCCTTATCGAAACCACCGCGTAAACCGAATAATTGCGGCGCCAACATGATGAATTTACAAATGCTGGCGATAAAGTTGGCAATGAAGATATAACCCACGCCGATACGTGGGTCGTAGATGTCGGCGATCCAGGGAAATGCCTTATTCCCGAGCAATACAGGGCAATACTTTATAAAAAACAGGCTTAAGCCCACGGTAATCAATATTTCGATAACCTTAACAGAAGCAAAACGGAATGCCTTGTTTTCCGCGCGCAGCCGCGCAAAGGGGATGGATGCAATGGCGTCCATGATGAGTATTAGGCTAAAACACAGTACATATTCGGGATGATCCGGATATTTCAGTAAATTCGATAACCAGGGGTTAATCCAGATAATGACTCCGAAAAATCCCAGGTTCATTAACAACACAAACCATAAGGATGTCGAATAGGCCTTATCTTTTTCCGGCTCTTCCTTATTACGAAACCTGAAATAGCCGGTATCGAACCCGAACAGCAGCACCACAGAAAAAAAGCCCGCATAAGCATAAAACTCGGAGACGACACCGTATTCCTCGGCTGAGAAATAATAGGTATACAACGGTACCAACAGATAGTTAAGAAAGCGGCCGAAAATACTGCTAAGGCCGTATATCGCGGTCTGAGAGGCGAGTTTTTTAATGATGCCCATGAGTTTTTGTGCTTGGGTATTAAATTATTGAATCGATTATCTACTAAGAAGCTTGACCTCTTAAATACGAACCGTAACGTGCCGGTAATCTAGCAATCGATTAAATCTGTTTTAGATGTTTTTTCTAGTAGGATGTTAAATGTATTCCGTTTGCAATGACAGCGAAAAGATTGGTTTATTATGCTCATTTGCGCCGAAAAACCACTCTTGTTACCAACTTTTTCCTTGTCCTTGTTGCTCCCGCGCTTTTTTCAACAACCTGCCGCCCTTCGTGGCCGATTATTTTCTTGAAGGTAAATAACCTTACCGGCCTGAAGCGTATGGGTTACCCGTCCCCTAAAAGACTTACCCCAAAACGGCGTATTCACCCCTTTGCTTAACCAGTTTTCCGAATTAACCGACCACTCTTGATTGGGGTCGAAAACACAAATATCGGCTGAAAACCCAGCTGTTAAAGCGCCGCGCTCTAGTCCGAGAATCTGGGCCGGTTTCTGTGTCAGTGCGGCGATACCTTGCTGGATTGTAATCGTGCCGTTAAAAACCAGCTTCAACATCAAGGGCAGCAAAGTTTCTAGCGATGAAATGCCCGGTTCAGTTTCAGGGAATGCGCCCTGTTTGGCATCGAAAACCGCTGTCGAAAGGGATGATGTCGTCTTCGGTCAAATGCAGCTGGTGAATAGCAACGTCGGCGCTGACATTCAACCCATATTTTTTGGCTTGCTGGAGCTTGATAACGGAACGTCTGGAACTGATCTGACCGAAATGAACCCGACACCCCGTCAATTCGGCTAATTCCAAACATTGCGCCAACGCGATGGTTTCAGCCGCGTCGGGAATGCTGGGCAATCCATAACGGGTAGACAAAGCGCCTTCATGGACACAACCGTTATTCGCTAGCCAATGGTCGTTAGGGCGATAAATAAATAACAGGCCATGACTGGCAGCATATTCCATGGCGCGCCGCATGACCAGCAAATTCTTTATCGGTTGGTTTGCATTGCTCACAGCTACGCAGCCCGCTTGCTTTAAGGCGAGCATGACGCTTAACTCCCCACCTTCCAGTTTTTGCGTCAATGCCCCAATCGGCAGTATCTGCCGGTAACCGGATTTTTCCGCCATGTCATTGATCAATTCGGCTACGGCAGGGGTATCGATAACAGGCGAAGTATCGGGCTGCAGGCACATCGTCGTCACCCCGGCAGCGGCAGCAGCCACGGTTTCGCTGGCAAAAGTCGCTTTCCTGCTTTGCCCAGGCTCCCGCAGCCTTGTGCTTAAATCGATAAATCCAGGGCAAATAATTTTATTGCGGGCATCGATGGCATGATCAGAAACAAATCCGGTTGGTTTGTAGATCACCGATAAAATCTTATCGTCCTCGATATAAACTGAACCCAGCCGATCCAACTGATTGGCCGGATCGATGATCCGGCCGTTTTCTATCGAAACCCTCATCAAGCGCTTCCCTGTTTTTGCATCGACATCGCCATGATCGCCATGCGTATTGCAATGCCGTTGCTGACTTGTTTAAGAATAACCGACTGCGCCCCGTCGGCGACTTTCGAGTCGATCTCCACGCCACGGTTAATAGGGCCTGGGTGCATTACAATCGCATCGGGCTTGGCAAGCTTCAATCTTTCCTCGGTCAAGCCAAAACACTTGAAATATTCACTCTCGCTGGGCAACAACGCCGATGTCATCCGTTCTTTTTGCAATCTGAGCATGATAATAACGTCAATATCTTTCAGCCCTTCCGCCAAACTGTACGAAACGTTAACACCCATCGATTCAACTTGGGCAGGCAACAATGTCTTGGGGGCAATGACCCGTACTTCCGCAACGCCCAAAGTATTAAGTGCCTGGATATTCGAGCGTGCCACCCTGGAATGCAGGATATCGCCGACAATCGCAACCCTTAATGTTGAGAAATCTTTTTTGAACTGGCGGATGGTAAACATATCCAGCATGGCTTGAGTCGGATGCGCGTGTTGTCCGTCGCCTGCATTAATTACGCTGATGTGGGGCGATGCATGTTGCGCGATAAAGTGCGCGGCGCCGCTAATGCCATGCCGGACGACAAACATATCGACGTACATGGCTTCCAGGTTCCTGATCGTATCCAACAGGCTTTCGCCTTTCGAAGTCGATGACGTGGCGATACTCATGCTCAACACATCGGCTGATAAGCGCTTTGCCGCAAGTTCGAAAGTACTGCGGGTGCGGGTGCTATTTTCGAAAAATAAATTGACAATGCTTTTGCCGCGCAGGAGCGGGATTTTCTTGATCCGCTGGTCGTTAACACCGATAAAAGACTCCGCTAAATCAAGAATTTCAATTAATAATTGCTTATCGAGTCCTTCGATGGTCAGGAAATGTTTGAGTTTGCCTTCCTCGTTTAATTGTAAATTTTCCGGCATGATCAGGCTGCGGCTTCGATATATTGGATTTCAATTCCCAATGGATCGGGTCCCGTCAACTTTATCCGTTGCCCTGGGGTCAATTTTACGCTCACGCCGACACAATCCGGGCTGATGGGTATTTGCTTGCCGTCACGTTCAATCAGCACCGCTAGTAACACCTGACTGGGACGTCCGTAGTCGAAAATTTCATTCAAGGCAGCCCGCACCGTCCGTCCGGTATAAAATACATCATCGACCAAAATGATATTCCGCCCTTCTATTTGCGACGGTAACTGGCTGGGCTTAACGTTGGGATTGACGCCGATTTGGGAAAAATCATCGCGGTAAAAAGAAATATCGAGCAAACCTAATGGTTGTTGAATACCAAGGCGCCGATGCAGCTTTTCAGCAACCCAGACCCCACCGTTGCGTACGCCTATCATTAACGGATCGGCTATTTTTCTTTCCAATATCTCATGTTTTAGCTTTTTTTCCAACGTCTCCAGCAATTGGGAGATATTGAGTTTGTCAACAGTCGTCATTGTTTGTTTTGATTAAGCCAGGATTGCAATATGAGTTGGGCAGCGAGTTGGTCCTGAACCGCCCATAATTTTGTCGCGTTAACATTAACTTCTTCAAACAGCATTTGTTTTGCTTCAAAAGTTGATAATGTTTCATCTTGCCGGAACACCGGCAAGCCGTATCGTCCTTCCAGTTGCCGACAGAATTTTAGCATACGCGGCGTTATCGGGTTGTCCGAACCGTCGGCCTGACGCGATATCCCGACGACCAAACCGGCTGGCCGCCATTCGCCGATAAGATTTGTAATTTTCTCCCAGTCCGGGTTCTGGTTTGGGGAGCGCAGCGTTTGTAATGGACTGGCAATTCCTGTGATCAAATGACCAACCGCAATACCAATTTTTTTCATGCCTAAATCAAAACCCAGATAGGTGTCGTCGACTTTTTTTGCCTGTAAAGGATCTGGGCTGCGGCTATCAGCCATGGCCTGCCGGCGTCGTAAGCTGATTAATGTTAATGCCGATTTGACTTGCGGCTGCGTTCCAACGCTCATTGATCGGCGTTTCGAATAAAATCTGTTTGGTAAAAGGGGTATTCAGCCAAGCGTTGCTCAGTATTTCTTTTTCGAGCTGCCCTTCGCCCCACCCCGCATAACCCAGCGCGATTAAATATTTTTCCGGTCCTTCCCCCACCGCTATCGCTTCAATAACGTCGCGGGAAGTCGTTAGCGAAATTCCTGCGGAAACGGGCAAGGTCATATCCCATCCCCCTCCGGACGTATGAACGACAAACCCCCTATCTTGTTGAACGGGACCTCCCGAAAAAACAGGTGTTTCGGCTATGGCTTCCGAATCAAACCGGATATTCATTTGCTTAAAAATTTCACCCAGTTTCATTTCGGCCGAGCGGTTGATCACAATACCCAGTGCACCTTCTTTCGTATGCTGGCACAAAAAGGTAACCGTATGATGGAATATCGGATCGAATAAACTCGGCATCGCAATCAAGAATTGGTTATTGAGGTAATTTTCGTCGCTCATGTGAAAATCCTAATTGGCTATATCGTTTTTATCATGGCGTAGTTAAGCCCGATTCATCAGAAAATTTCCATTTCCTGCTGATTACTAAGACATTGAGTTCTTTAAGCAGTTCGCTGGGCAACGCAGGAAAAGGCGCACTCATCCTCACGATCCGTTTTGCCGCTTCATCCAATTCAGGATATCCAGAAGGTCGGGTTATACGAATACTATAAATACTACCGTCCGCCTTTATGCCGACATCCATTGTCAACGTCCCGGAGAAATTTTTCTTTGTGGCCATTGCCGGATAATTGCTGTTTCCGGTCCGTTCAACCTTGCGTTCCCAGTCTTTGACATACTGTGCAGCAACATATTGATGGGCGCTGACTGAATTGGCAAATTTAATTTTGGTCTGGTCGGCGCTTTGCTGTTTTAGCCTGATTTCGGTACCTAACTGGGCAAGCTGCTGATCCAGCATTTCCTTAGTCAAATGCGGGCGTTTCACCGTATCGTGTGTGGTCTCCGAATGTTTTTCGGTAACAACTTTGACTGGCGCTTTATGCTGCGTTATCAGTTTCTGCTTGGCTTTCGGTTCGGCTTCTTCCTGTTCGCTTTGATTCGCTTGCTTTTTTTTACTGTCACCTGGGTTAACAATTCTTTTGGCGGGCGGTTGCGGTTTATTAATTTTTTCACCGGCGCCAATTTGATTGTCTTGCGCTAAAAACTTGGCGTTTTTGGGGGCTTTTTTTGCCGGTGTGGTGATCAAAACCACGTCGATCGACCGGCTGTTTTGGATCGGCGGTTCCGGTTCGGTAAACCGGACGCCGAGCACAAAGATAATATGGATAATAAACGCAATAAAAAGCGCAACCAACATGCGGTCATTGTTGGTCACTTCATTGTTCGATTGGAATATAACCAACTTTGCCATCAATTTATCATTGACTCAACATGATCCATCAACTGACCGCTGATGTTCAGGTCGAATTGCTTGTCCAGCTCCTGTACGCACGTCGGACTGGTCACATTGATTTCTGTTAAGCTGTTACCAATAACATCCAAGCCGACAAACACCAAACCCTTCTCTTTCAAGGTTGGCCCAACCTGCCCGGCAATCCAGCGGTCTTGCTCGGTTAACGGCCTACCTTCCCCGGTTCCGCCCGCTGCCAAATTACCCCGGCTCTCGCCTTGTGCAGGAATACGGGCGAGGCAGTACGGCACCGGTTCGCCATTAACCATCAATATGCGTTTATCGCCGTCTTTGATTTCAGGTAAATATTTTTGCGCCATTATCGTACGTGTGTTGTGTTGCGTCATCGTTTCCAAAATCACGCTCATATTCGGGTCGCC
>JBGAWU010000128.1:0-6768 GCA_044227425.1 Methyloglobulus sp. | reverse complement strand
ACGGACTCTCGATAGGCTGAGAAAACGCGGTGGATAATAAATAATTTTGAAACTGATTATAAGATTTGTAACTTATAAGCCTGATAATGTGTAATAACATTATCAGGCTTTTTTGTTTAGGAGTTTAGATGACTACCACCATTATCATTCTAGCGGCAGGAAAAGGGACGCGGATGCGTTCCGAAATGCCAAAAATCATGCATAAAATTGCGGATCGTCCATTGTTGGAACATGTCTACGACATGAGTAAGCAACTGGCGGATAGCAAAGTCAAAATCGTCTACGGGCACGGTGCGGAACTGGTCAGGGATAGGCTAAAACATCTTGACGCTGCGTGGGTTGAACAAAAGGAACAATTGGGTACGGGCCATGCCGTCCAACAGGTGGGCGACCAGATCGGAGACGACGATAAAGTATTGATCCTCTATGGCGATGTTCCACTGTTGAAGTTAGCCACAGTAAACAAACTGATTGCCGAGGTCAGTGATAAGTCGCTTGGCCTACTGACTGTCATATTACCGCAGCCCAAAGGTTACGGCAGGATAGTTAGGGATTCATCGGGATCCGTTCAACGGATTGTGGAAGAAAAAGATGCTTCGCAAGATGAAAAATTAATTAAGGAAGTCAATACCGGTATTATGGCGGTAAAAGGTAGCCATTTAAAAAAATGGTTAGCCCAGCTAAATAATGCAAATGCCCAAGGGGAATACTATCTAACGGACATCATTGAAATGGCAGTGAGTGAAAAAATTAAGGTAGTCACTCATCAGCCCGAAACTAAAGACGAAGTGCTGGGCGTCAATAACCGTTTACAATTGAGCTATTTGGAGCGGGTTTACCAGCAAGGACAAGCAATTAAATTGATGGAACAAGGTGTGACTCTGCGCGACCCTGCCCGCTTTGATATAAGGGGAAATCTTGATTCCTTGGGACAAGATATAGAAATCGATATTAACGTAATTTTGGATGGAAAAAATAGTATCGGGAGCAATGTCACCATTGGTGCGAACACGCGCATAAAAAATTCGATCATTGGGGATAATGTAGAAATACTCGACCATTGCGTTATCGAAAACGCTGTCATCGGGAGCGGGTGTAGGATAGGGCCGTTTGCCAGATTAAGGCCCGAAACTGTTTTGGGAAACAATGTACACATAGGCAACTTTGTAGAACTAAAAAAATCCGAGGTGGCAGACGGCAGTAAGATCAACCACTTAAGCTATATTGGAGATACGACCGTGGGGGCGCTGGTAAATATCGGTGCCGGCACCATTGTGTGTAACTATGATGGCGTCAATAAATTCAGGACAATAATAGAAGACGGTGCGTTTATCGGATCGGATACGCAATTAGTCGCGCCGGTCAAAGTCGGCAAAAATGCGACGATTGGCGCCGGTTCGACGATTACAAAAGATTGCCCAGACGGTCAATTAACATTGAGCCGGTCGAAACAGGTTTCGGTAAACGGATGGCAAAGGCCCGTAAAAAAGGAAAAGTAAGATGTGCGGAATAGTCGGCGGAATAGCGCAAAGAAATGTCGTACCCATTTTGCTGGAGGGTCTAAAGCGTCTTGAATACAGGGGCTATGATTCAGCAGGATTGGCTGTAATCCATGACAAGGAGATTTACCGCAAGCGTGAACTGGGTAAAGTTAAGGGCTTGGAAACAATGCTCCAGACGGATCCTATTTTAGGGACAATCGGAATCGCACACACCCGTTGGGCGACACACGGAAAGCCCAGTACAGCAAATGCGCATCCGCACATCTGCCGCAGCAAAGTCGTAGTCGTTCATAATGGAATCATCGAAAATCACGAACAATTAAAAAGCCAACAAATAGAAGACGGATACGAATTTACCTCGCAAACCGATACCGAAGTCATTGTCCATCAAATATACGATGCGCTGGAAGCCACAGGTGATTTTGTGACTGCCGTTAAGCAATCCCTGCAAAAACTGGAAGGTGCTTATGCCTTAGGGATTATGTGTACGGACCGCCCAGAGACCTTGGTTGCGTGCAGAAAAGGTAGTCCGTTGGTTATTGGCGTGGGGATCGGCGAGCATTTTATAGCTTCGGACGTAGCCGCCTTGCTTCCGGTAACACAGCGGTTCATTTTTATGGAAGACGGCGACTTGGCAGTCATCCATACCGACGAAGTTGTAATATACGACAGCAACGGCGATATCGCCGTACGTCCGGTAAAAGAAAGCCAGCTGACAGCCGAAGCCGCTGAAAAAGGCGAATACCGGCATTACATGCTAAAGGAAATTTATGAGCAGCCTTTTGCCATTTCACAGACCTTGGAAGGCCGTTTCATCAATAATCGCTTGCAAGAAAATTCATTTGGCCATAATGCCACAGCCGTTTTCGATGATATTAAAGCGATAATGATACTTGCATGCGGTACCAGTTACCACGCCGGCCTAGTAGCCCGGTACTGGTTTGAAGAGCTTGCAAGGGTACCATGCAGTATCGAAATAGCCAGCGAATTTCGTTACCGCAATCCAGTTCTTGCCAAGGACACACTGGTAGTCACGATTTCCCAATCCGGTGAAACCGCCGATACATTGGCGGCATTACAGGAAGCCAAAAAACTGGGGGCGAAATACTCCCTTACTATTTGCAATGTCCCGGAAAGTTCGTTGGTCAGGGAATCCGATCTCGTGATGATGACAAGGGCAGGCCCGGAGATTGGCGTAGCATCGACAAAAGCATTCACTACCCAATTGGCAACGCTGATGATGCTAGTCATAGCCGTCGGAAGGCGTTTTCAATTAAGCGACGGAATGGAAAGCAAACTGACATCAGAGCTTTTTAGCTTGCCGGGTCAAATCGAAAAAGTATTGAAGCTCGACCAACAGATCAAGGCATTATCGGAACAATTCGCAGAAAAAGAACATACCTTATTCCTGGGGCGAGGTGCGCATTATCCCATCGCGTTGGAAGGCGCATTAAAACTTAAAGAAATTTCCTACATCCATGCAGAAGCCTATCCCGCAGGAGAATTAAAACACGGCCCACTTGCATTAATCGATGCCGACATGCCTGTCATTACGGTTGCGCCGAATAATAATTTATTGGAAAAACTGAAATCAAATATGCAGGAAGTCAGCGCCCGCGGAGGTCAATTGATAGTCTTTATGGATGAAACATTATCCGCTGTTTCGGAAAACAATATCCAGATAATAAAAATACCCCAAGTAATCAATGAAATTTCACCTATAGTGTATACCGTCCCTTTGCAATTATTGTCCTATCATGTTGCCGTGCTTAAAGGAACGGATGTGGATCAGCCAAGAAATTTAGCAAAGTCGGTAACGGTGGAATAACCCATACGAAGCTATTTTTAAAAACTGTTGGCGGATAATTTAGAACAGTTGCTTTATATGTAAATACTCTTATAGTTGTGCGACAAAACACAGACTTGGGTAAAACATGCAACATTTCCGGCTTTCCATACTGATTTCATTCCTTTGCGTGACCGCTGCATTTTTTTGGGGCGGCATGATCGGCGTGTTTATCGCTATCATACTTGGCGTTCTCGAAGTTAGCTTATCTTTCGATAATGCGGTTGTTAATGCGTCCGTCCTCAAGCGGATGGATGAACGTTGGCAGCGCTATTTTTTAACATGGGGCATTTTGATTGCCGTTTTCGGTATGCGGCTTGTTTTCCCCGTGCTTATTGTTTCAGTAGCAACGAGTTTGGACTTCATCAGCGTTGCTCAAATGGCGTTAAAGGATCCGGTAACGTATTCCAGTCATCTAAGTGCTGCCCATGTACAGATATCGGCATTCGGCGGCATGTTCCTGTTGATGGTTTTTTTCAATTTTATTTTGGATGACGCCAAAGAACTGCATTGGTTAGGGCATATCGAGGAACGTATAGCTGCCTTAGGTAAATTGAAAGCAATCGAGATTATTTTTGCCTTGGCCTTATTGCTCGTTATCCAAAAATGGCTACCGCATGAAATCCGTCTGGACGCTTTGGTATCTGGAATTTCGGGATTAATTTTGTTTGTTATCGTCGATAGTCTTGCCGAATTATTCGAAGACGAGGAACAAGGGGACATAACCGCCGAGACGTTAAAAAGAGCGGGTGTCATGAGCTTTATTTATCTTGAAGTGCTGGATGCTTCCTTCTCCTTCGACGGCGTCATCGGTGCGTTTGCGATAACCCAAGATGTCGTCATCATCATGTTGGGACTTGCCATCGGTGCGATGTTTGTTAGAAGTCTGACCGTTTTCTTGGTCAACAAAGGGACTTTGGATGACTATGTCTTTTTGGAACATGGTGCCCATTATGCCATCGGCGTATTGGCGGGCATTATGTTGGTTAGCTTGCGTTACCATATTAGTGAAGTAGTAACAGGAATGGTTGGGGCAATACTGATTACCCTTTCCGTCATTTCATCTATCCGTTACAACAAAAATAATAGGTAAACTCAATAGTTACTGGAGGTTGAAGTGCTCCTCAGGGACACGCTCCATCACGCGTTAAATTCAATAAAATCCCAACTGTTGCGGACTTCGTTGATTATCTTGGCAATGGGCATCGGAGTCACTTCAGTCACGGTGCTGATTGCCTTGAGTGAGAGCGCCCGCAGTTATATTGTCAATGAGTTTGAGGCATTGGGTACGCATCTGGTGATCGTATTGCCGGGGCGTACGGAAACAACAGGCGGCCCCCCTCCTCTATTCGGTGAAACGCCAAGGGATTTGACATTGGACGATGCCGAAGCGTTAAAACGTAGCCCTTATGTAGCGGCTTTAGCCCCTTTAACCATAGGGTTGGCGCCGGTGACTTTCGCAGGGTTGGAGCGGGAAACCAATATTTTCGGTTCCACCCACGATCTGCTCCGGGTGCGACACCTTACGATGGCGCAAGGCAGCTTTTTGCCGCTTGCCGAGAATGATAATGTTTTTCCGGTGTGCGTTATCGGCCAAACCATTCGCGGGCAATTGTTCGCCAATACGCCAGCGCTGGGGCAGTGGCTGCGTATCAATGACAGGCGCTATCGGGTCATCGGTGTGCTGGCGCCAGAAGGTGAATCTATCGGTGTCGATTTCGATGAAATGGTGATTATCCCTGTTGCTTCCGCACAGGCTTTGTTTGACACCCAATCGTTGTTTCGGATATTGATCGAAACAAGGTCCAGGGAAGCGATGCAGAAAGCAATCGATGAGGTTAAAAAAATCATCAAGCTCCGTCATGAAGGCGAAGAAGATATAACCATTATTACGCAAGATAGCGTGGTTGGCGCATTCAACAAAATTCTGACGGCGCTGACCATTGCCGTCGCCTGTATTGGCGGCGTTAGCCTTATTGTCGCTGGTGTGTTGGTTATGAATGTCATGCTGGTCAGCGTTACACAGCGGACCTCTGAAATCGGTTTGCTTAAGTCATTAGGTGCATCCCAATCCCAGGTGCAATGGCTGTTTTTAACTGAAGCTATTCTGTTGTCATTGATAGGCGCATTGGCCGGGTTATTGCTAGGGAAAATACTGATTTTAGCATTGCACGTTATTTATCCGAAATTTCCCGTAGTCCTCCCTGAATGGGGTTTAATTTCCGCCATCGGTGTTTCAATTTTGACTGGATTATTGTTCGGCGTACTGCCTGCACGAAAAGCGACCTCTAATAAACTAAGGTCTGGATTAACATCGCTAGGTTTGATTATTGGAATTACAGCCGTGATTATTTTGACATCACTGGGGCGTGGCCTCCATCGTTTCGTTATCGCGGAATTTACCCAGTTTGGGACGAACATCATCGGCATTCATCCGGGAAAAAAAACCACCTTTGGATTATCTGGCGCCACAATCAGTACGGTGCGTCCGTTATCGATGATGGATGCATCGAGCTTAAGCAAACTGTCGGGAATTATTGCGGTCGTGCCAGTGGTGCAGGGAAATGCTCGGGTTGAAGCGGATGAAAAACAGCGGCGCACCAATGTCATCGGTGCAAGTGACGCCGTTCCGCAAGTATGGAAAATCAGTCCGGCAATCGGTCAATTCTTGCCCCCAGGCGAAAATAGTAATCCTCGTGCTTTCGCCGTTTTGGGCGATAAACTGGCAACAGAGTTATTCGGCAAAATAAATCCATTAGGAAAGCGGGTGCGCATTGGTACGGATCGGTATCGCGTAATCGGCGTCATGGAGAAAAAAGGCCAAATGCTTGGTTTTGATATGGATGACACGGTTTATATTCCGGCGGCAAAGGCGTTAGAAATGTTCGATAGGGAAAGTTTAATGGAAATAGATGTGTTATATGGAATTAACGTAACGGTTGAAGCTGTGCAAAACAATGTCAAGAAGCTGTTGATCGCCCGGCATGGCAGGGAAGACTTTAATTTGATTACCCAAAATCAAATGTTGGAAAGCATAAATTCAATCTTGAATATTTTAACAATGGCTGTGGCAGCATTGGGCGGCATATCATTACTGGTTGGGTCGGTCGGGATAATTACGATCATGACGATTGCTGTCTCGGAAAGAGTGTCCGAGATTGGATTGCTCAGGGCTATTGGTGCGGAAAGGCGAATAATTTTCAAATTATTCCTATTCGAAGCCTTATCGATAAGCGCGGTTGGAGGATTAACGGGCGTATTAACAGGGATTGGCGTTGTAAGTTTAATCGGCGGCATCGTGCCGGCGCTTCCAACCGAAGTGGCTTGGAGTTATGTCGCTGGTGCATTCATGCTTTCAATATTGATTGGCATTGTTTCAGGGGTAATGCCGGCAATTAAGGCGGCACGGTTAGATCCATT
>JBGAWU010000127.1:0-6782 GCA_044227425.1 Methyloglobulus sp. | reverse complement strand
TATCGCCCAAACAATTAGGAAAGAAATTAAAACAACTGGAAGAAGCCATGTACCGCCATGCTAAAAACCTGGAGTTTGAGCAGGCGGCAAGGATCAGGGATGAAATTAAAATGCTGCAGGAAAACTTTTAATAGTAACGTAGGTGAATCAAACGCGCCCGTAGTTATCGCCGAAACGTACGATGTCGTCTTCGCCTAGGTAACTGCCCGATTGGATTTCGACAATTTCGAGCGGTATGACTCCGGGGTTTTCCAACCGATGGACAGTGCCTAACGGTATATAAGTGGATTCGTTTTCTGTGAGCAATATTTGTTCATCGCCCCGTGTAACCAAGGCGGTGCCTTTAACGACAACCCAATGCTCGGCGCGATGATGGTGTTTTTGCAAGGATAACTTGGCGCCAGGCTTGACGACGATCCGTTTGGTTTGATGGCGTTCGCCGCTATCAACCGAATCGTAATGCCCCCACGGACGATAGGCTTTCCGGTGGACTTGGGCTTCGCTTCGCCCCTGTTTTTTTAACTGGTCCACGACCTCCTTGACTTCTTGCACACGATTTTTCGGTGCAATCATAACGGCGTCTTTGGTTTCAACGACCACCAAGTTTTCCACGCCTATGACCGTAACTAGTTTATTTTCCGAGAAAATATAGGAGTTTTTTGTATCGACGGCCAGGACATCACCGCTTATGGCATTGCCGGACACATCTTTTTCGGTAACCTCCCATAACGCGGACCAGGAGCCGACATCGCTCCATCCGGCATTCAACGGAATGACAGCCCCCTTGTCGGTTTTTTCCATCACAGCATAGTCTATGGAATCGGAAGGGCAGGTTGAGAAGATGGCTTTGTCCAGACGGATAAAATCCAAGTCGGTTTTTGCCGCACTTAAGGCTTTTTTACAAACCGACAGTATTTCCGGATTGAATTTCTCTAATTCGGTTAGGAAATTTTTGGCGGTGAAGGCAAACATGCCGCTGTTCCACAAATAATCACCACTCTTTAAATAATTTTTTGCAGTGGGCAGATCCGGTTTCTCGACAAACGCGGCGATTTTATACGCGCTTCCAACTGTTTCCGAATCCTTCATGATATAGCCGTAACCGGTTTCAGGATGGGTTGGAACGACTCCGAAAGTAACCAGGTAGCCCTGTTTAGCCA
The DNA here is from genome assembly GCA_044227425.1 of Methyloglobulus sp. Classification (GTDB taxonomy): domain Bacteria; phylum Pseudomonadota; class Gammaproteobacteria; order Methylococcales; family Methylomonadaceae; genus Methyloglobulus. Next base: position 5,622 of record JBGAWU010000127.1, on the reverse strand, counting down.
AGATTTCTGCTTGGGTTATCGCTGCTTGAAAAGCGTTTATATCGGTAATGACATGGTCGGCAGGGAGTATTAATAAGACATCCTCTTCGGATTCGGCGGACAATGCGGCAATCGCAACCGCTGGTGCGGTGTTTTTTCCGACCGGCTCCAGGATAATGGCGGCGGGTTTTTTACCGATTTCCCAGAGTTGTTCCGCCATCATAAAACGGTGGTCTTCATTGCATACGGCGATTGGAGCGTTGACTCCCGGCAATCCCGATAGCCTGAGAATGGTTTCCTGCACCATCGTATGTTCAGAAATCAATGGCAGGAATTGTTTTGGATATTGGCCTCTGGATAAAGGCCAAAGCCGCGTTCCTGAACCGCCTGATAAGATTACCGGGATCATGTTGTTTCCTAAATTTTGAAAAAAGTGTTGGAGATTATCTCTATAGAAAACAAGCGTTTTTACTGTTTGATGGTTTTCAATAGTTCTTCTACCGCTTTTTCTTCGGTAAATCCTCCGGAGCTTTTACCTAGTTTCAGGGCTTCTTCCAATTCGGTTATCGCAAGCGCCTGGTTGTTGGTCTTATGGTAAGCCAAACCTAAATGGTATCTAAACACAGGGACTTCAGGCATGTTTTTGACAACATCCCTAAGCACTTTTAATGCTTCATCATTCTGTCCACTGTTCAACAACGCCCAGCCATAACTATCGACAAAATAAGGCTGTTCGGAACGTTCGAAACGTTTGGACAAAGTGACGGCCCTATCGATATTTTCTTTAGTATTGAAATGGTCGAGCAGAAGCGAGACCAAATTATTAACAAGAATATCGACATTCGGATTTTTTACGAGCGATGCTTCGTAGGTTTCCCTGGCTTTGTCGAAATCGCCCATTTGTTCATAGGTCGAACCTAAAAACATGCTAAGGTGGAGTTGGTCAGGCATAACCTGTAAGCCTTGGTTAATGGTTGCGATGGCTTTGTCGGTCTCCTTCTTATCCAAGTGGATTCTAGCAACCGCTTCATATAGATCTGGCGTTTTCGGCCATTTAACGATCGCTTCCGAGAGTACTTTCAAGGCGTCATCAATGCGATTTTCTTTCGCCAATAACTGGCCTTTCAATAGCCACGGATAAATATCATCCGGGTGGGCCGTGATGAACTCATCAAGGAACGGAAGCATCTCTTTAATTTGTTTTAATTTTTCATAGCAGCGTGCGATGCCTTGCAAGGCATTCGGCAACTCCGGTGAAAGAATCAACGCTTCCTTATATTGTCCGATGGCTTCTTTAAAGAGACCTTGTTCTTCGGATATCTTGCCGCCAATGAATTTCGAATAGCCCGCGCCTTTGGGTTTGGACGCAATCAAGTCGGCGACTTTTTGCGTACCCGCCCAGTCTTTTTGCATGAGCTTGACTTCAGCCAATGCTTGTAAGGCACCAGGATGGTCTGGCTTTATGGCTAATGCTTTCTGTAAGAGTTCTTCGGCACGGATAATATCTTTATTTTTAATCATGTTCGATGCGACAGGTATCAGCGCATCGAAGTTAGCCGGATTGATGGAAAGCGCTTTCCGGAAGTTTTCTTCCGCCAATTCGGGGGAGTTTTTCTTCAAGTAAGCTTGGCCGATTAAGACCAAGGCTTCGTCCGAACTGGAATAATCCCGCAACACCACGCGCAAATTGGTGATGGCTTCATCGTACAGCCCTTTCATCATATCCAATCGGGCCTTCAAAAGTAAGCCTTCGAGATGATGGCCGTCATCCGAAAGGACTTGCTTGACTAAGTTTTGCGCCAGTTCGGTATCGTTTTCCTGAAGGGCTAGTTTTGCCAGCATAATTTGGGCGTTATGGCCTTCTTTAGTGTTTGGTTTCAGCTCGATAATCCGGTTCAACGCTTTTTTTGCGTCGTTTATTTTATTGAGTTTGAGGTAAAGTGCGGCAGAGCGGAAATGAAATTCGGGCTCTTCCGGATATTTTGCTAGAAAGCCGGCCAACGCTTTTTCAACGACATCCGGCTTATTTTGCATTAGAAAATCCACCAAAACTACCTTAGGTTTGAGCTGGTCGGGGTGGCTGTCGATTAACGCCTGTAAAGTGCTTTGGGCTTTGTCCATCTCGTCGGCATCAGCATAATGCTTAACCAGTGCATACGAGTATTCTAATTTGTCCGGGAACTGCTTAACCAGATTTTGGTAGTCATGTTCCACCGCTGCATTATTTTTGCTATGGGCGTGTACTTGCAACTGAAGCAAAAGGAGCCCAAGTTCCGTTGGCTTTAGTTCGAGCGCTTTATCGACCGTGTTTTGGGCGGCAGTGGTATCATTTTTCGATAGATAAACCACCGTTTTTAAGCTAATGGCATCAGTGTGGTCAGGATGTTGCTTCAGTACCTGTTCAGCGAGTTCCATCGCTTTATCGAAATTCCCTTCTTTTACGAAAATAGCGCCTTTTAACGCCAGTGCGTCGGGATTTTCGGGCGTGTTTTTTAACAAGGTGTCGATATATTTAATGGCTTCGTTTAGGTGGCCTGACAATAAATTCAACCGGCTCAGTTTTAAAAGCGCTTCGGAATTATTAGGGTCATTACGTATGACCTGCATCAGATTGCCGTACACGCCTTGCCAGTTTTCTTTTTTTTCATCGATTAAGGCTAGATGATAATAGGCATCGACGTTTTTCTTGTCCAGTTGGACGACGTTTTTAAACTCAATTTTGGCTTTGTCTAAATCACCTTGTTGATATAGCGATTTGCCGCTCTCTAAGTAGCTTTTGATTTTATCTTCGGTTTTACCGCAACCCTGTAGAAGGATCAGAATCAAAATGATGAATAGCTTTTTCATAGTGTTTTCAGTTTGGGATAAATTTAGGTAGAACGGGAGTCACTTGTGCGGCAAATGCTTTTAGCCGGTTATCGGCATCGGCAATATTTTCATTTTGTCCGACAGACGTCGTGATGCGGACAAGGGCACCGTCAGTCCTGTTAAGGAGCAGGGCATCTTTAAACAGGAACCATTTCATCAAATATTCATTGGCTAATTGCCTGCCGCGTTGTTGAAACCAATAATAAACCAGTTGTGTTTGCTCATCTTTTTTTATTACGATCCGGTTAATCGGCAAGTCGCCTATTTGAGTGCGCTCGATTTCTGCGATCTGCCAGCCGCCGCCAGGGATACAGACCCTTGGTGAATGGGGTGAAACGCCTTTGCGTTGGGTTTCGTAATAGGCGGAATAGAAGTTGACCGTCTCCGATTTGTTGTTTTTGTAGTCGGCGAAGATATAATCGGTTAAACCCAGATATTTGGTTACTGTGTCTTCCATAGCCATTTGATCGCCTTTCCATTCGCCCAATTGGGTAGGAAATTCGGGAAATACGGCTCGAGGAGGGATGACTTCTTCACGCTTCCCGATGCTCGATACCAGGAACGCTGAAAGCGCGAGCGCCACCACCGAAGCTATCAAAGGCCGCGGTAGTTGCCGTTCTTTGATAATGCACTGGGTGGTGTCGATAACGGTTTCCTGGCTGAATCCGAAGCTATCAAACAAGGGTTTTTTATCTTCGCCGATCCTACTTAATATCGCCATTTCAATAAATAAGACGCCAAAGCAAGCCATAAAAACGATCCAGCCTTCGAAATCGTGAAGAAAACCTTCCGCCATTTCGATTCCCCAATTATCGACTAGTACGCCGATTATGCCGATACGGAAGCTGTTCATTAGAATGGTGATGGGGATGGTCGATAATACCAATATCAAGCATTTCCAAAAAACAGTGTCGAATAAATAGGCGCAAATAAAGCCGAGACTGAGTAAAGGGAATAAATAGCGCAAACCGCTACAAGCTTCGACGACTTGGAGTTTAAATTCACCTAAGTCTATGATATTGCCTTCAAGGTAGACCGGAATTTGGCACCAGCGGATGAAATACACGCCTAGTTTCGAAGAGAGCAACTGTAAATTGGCGGACAGGCTGGCTTCGAGGAAATAGGGTAAAGGTATGGCAAAAACCAGAAGAAAAATAGGGATCAAAACCGGTTTACAGGCCGGCCAGCCCATAACGCCTAAGGCAAGGCCGACGAATACCATTATCAATGCATATTGCGTCAGGATGAAAAGGGCGCTGACCTCGCCAATAACGAAAATGATTAATGCAATGATAATTAGGACAAAACCCCACCATGACGGGGTAAATTCACTTTGGCGGATGCTATTTTTTTTTTGCCAGATAAAATAGAGGGTTAGAAACGGCAGTAGATAGCCGTGACTGTATTCTTCCTGCTTATCCCAACGGGATACGAGTTCGGCTACGCCGCCCCAAAAAGCGATGGTCACTAAAACCAAGGCAGCAGACAGCCAAAGCCATAATTGCCAATTCATGCGCCAGACAGTGTCTTTAACCATGCTCATCTTTAAATAAATTGTTCTTATAAAAAACCGCTATCGGATCAAATGTAGTAAGCCTTTACTACTAAGTAAATAGATCATCCACTTTTTGCCATTTTATAATGCGCCTGATGTTTTTGTTAAAATTGATAAACTTAACGGAATGTCCAGACGTTTTCAAATGTTTATACAATATCAGAGATAACCCCAGAAAAGCACTATCGATTGTTTGCACATGTTGTAAATCGATAACTACATCACGATTATCCAAGACCGCTTTCTTATATTCTGTACGAAGCGGCGCAATCGTCCGATAAGTACAATTTCCGCTTATAGCAATTTGATAACGGTTTTCGGGAGTGATCGCGGTTTGAATGGCGACCGGTTGGTCATCGGACGGTAAAGGCTTGAATTTCAGCTGCAGCCAATAAGGGAAGACATTGCAAGCTAACAATTTTAAAAAACGAAGGCCGTCATCGTAATAACGCTTCCACAGGGAAGGTTCTTGATAAATTCGCCAAAGCCACTCCAGCCCCATGTTTTGAACGGAGACAGGTGCGCGTTTGACGGTGCCGGCAAAGAAATTGATCACCGCACCAAGATGGGAAATAACCGGCGCTTTCAGTTGATGCCGGTTAAGTTCGATCCAGGCTTGCCCCTTTTTGGCGCTGACTGCAACAATCAACAATTCGACGTCGTTGCGGTTAATGGTGTCAATGATTTCGGGTGTGCTCATGTTCTCCACTGAGCCAAATCCCGGCGTATATTGGCCAACTGAAACCAGCCCTGAAGGTTTTTCGTTAACTGCCTGGCTCGCTTTCTCCGCGACACCGGGTTCACCACCGAAGAAAAAGACTTTTAACGGCACGTCCGTATTACGGGAGTATAAAAATTCGACCAGATTAGAACCGGCGACGCGTTCGGGCAACGGGATGCCCAGCAGCTTGGCGGTTAACACGATGGGAAAACCGTCGACGACCGATAGCTCGCTGTTAATCACGGATTCCCTAAAAGCGGCATCGGTTTGGGTTCCGCACAGAAAGTTAAGGTTTGGCGTCGAGAGAAAGCAGCGCCTGCGTTCGTTGGCAGCCGATAAAATCTCGATGGCGGCCTGGTTCATATTGACCGCGTCAAACGGTAAGCCGAGTAAGCACCAGATATTACGGGAAAAGTCTTTATCAATGTCCATGGGTTAATGGGTTTTTATTAGTTAAGAGTTCCGGTTAGTCCTGATCCATTCTTTTTGCCGCTTAACT
>JBGAWU010000126.1:0-6782 GCA_044227425.1 Methyloglobulus sp. | reverse complement strand
CGATCAGGTTAACGGTAGTTTGAGTCATAGCTGAGTTTGAATATAAAAGAGTATTGAGTGTTAAGCGAAGGCTGATAAACCAATTGGAATCGGGAACTAACTTAACTGAGTTGCCCGTTTCTGTTTTCTTTCCTCCCAGCGCTTGGTGATATGATAACGCCAGAAAGAATCCATGCCAATGTAACCGGCAAGCGAGCTTAACAAACCCAAGATCAGGCAACCCAATAAAAAGGGGCCGATTGCATTACTGAACCCCGACCACAAGCCATCTAAAGAGAATACAAAGTTATCACCCGGCGAAGGGAGGTGGGAAAACCGAAGTCCTACGCGGTAAGCGAAATAGAATAACGGTGGCATCGTAATAGGGTTTGTAATCCAAACTAAAGCGACAGAAATCAGCAGATGCGCCCTGAAATAAAGCGCGGCCAGGGCGGCAAACGCCATCTGGGTAGGGGTTGGCACCCAAGCGAAAAAAAGCCCGATAGCAACTGCCGTAGAAACCGACCGGCGGTTGATATGCCATAAATTAGGGTTATGCAATCTGTCGCCGAGAAATTGGAGGTTTTTGTGGTTCTTGATAACCTCGGGGTTAGGCACAAATTTATGGATAACTTTATTGATTAAGTTTTTACTCATGGCTTGGTGTTTAATTCTACTCCCAACTGTCTTTGCCGATAATTTTAGCCTTTAATGGTTGTATCCGTCCTTTGTTTTCTTGCCGGAATCCTTGTGGTGCAACAATTGGCATCATTACCCGGAGTTGGATTGCTGGCGGCTATTTTTTGTTCCGCAATTATCATTGCTGTAAAGCGATATTGGAAAGCATTTTTTTTTCTGGCGGGCATCTTATGGGCGGTTATTTTTGCGTCAATACGATTGGGCGACAGGTTGCCCGAGCACTTGGCCGGAAAGGATGTTCAACTTCGGGGTTATATCTCCGATCTGCCTGAAATTGAAAGCAATCATACCCGTTTTAATTTCAATGTTGAAAATCCTGAAAAGGGCATCCCCGACAGGTTAAGGTTAACGTGGTATTACCCGGACCAAGTCGTTAAAGCAGGCCAAATGTGGCGGTTGACGGTGAGATTGAAGCCGCCTCACGGTAATTTTAATCCGGGCGGTTTTGATTATGAGCGCTGGCTGTTTACTGAAGGCATTGGTGCGACTGGCTATATCCGCACTAATCCGCGACCGGAGTTATTGCTGGAGCGTTCGGCTTTTAGCGGTTTGCAGGTTTGGCGGCAAAACATTGCAGAGAAATTAGGTCAAATCAATGTGAGCGCTAGTAGTTTGCCGATGATTAAAGCGTTGACGATAGGCGACGGCGACAGCTTGACTCCGCAGCAATGGGACGTGTTTCGAAAGACAGGGACCACGCATTTAATGGTCATTTCCGGTTCGCACATCGGTTTGGTTGCGGCCCTGGTTTATCTGTTAACCGTAAGGCTATGGGCTTGGACGGGAATAATGGCATGGCCGCCCCAGAAAGTCGCGGCATTATTGGCGTTGGCGATAGCGTCGCTCTATGCCGGACTCACTGGATTTTCCATACCCGCGCAACGTGCGGCTTTGATGGTCGCTATTGCTATGGTTGCAGTCATACGCCAGCGCAATACGCGTATGTATGCTGTCCTTGCGACAGCTTTGGCCGGTGTCCTGATTATCGCTCCGCTGGTCGTTTTATCGCCTGGATTTTGGCTGTCGTTCCTTGCCGTAGGGTTAATTATTTACACACTGGAAGGCCGGTTGGAAAAACCGGGGTTTTTTCGCAGCGGAGTCAAGGTCAACTGGGTCACCTCAATCGGTTTATCGCCGTTACTGCTTTTCTTTTTTCAGCAAGTACCGTTGATTTCGCCGCTGGCGAATTTAATCGCTGTGCCGATTGTCGGCTTGGTCATCGTTCCGTTGGCGCTTTCAGCAACCTTGCTATTGTTCGTATTCCCTTGGGTTGCGGACAAGCTTTTCTTCGTGCTGGACGTGGTTTTACAAGGCTTGTGGCAGATGCTAGCCGAATTGTCCGAACTACCCGTCGCAGTCCTCAATCACAACCAGCCGTCCTGGTGGGCTTTATTTTTCACCATTCCCGGAATCCTTTTGTTGTTTGCGCCCAAGGGGATGCCGTCACGTTGGCTTGGGGCGGTTATGTTATTGCCCATGATTTTCACGGAAAACGAAAAAATCGCTCCTGGTACAGCCAGGTTGACCTTGCTCGATGTCGGTCAGGGTCTTGCAACCGTTGTGCAAACAGCGAATCATGTACTCGTTTATGATACCGGTGCGAAATTTTCATTGACCAGCGACAGCGGAAAAAGCGTGGTTTTGCCGTTTTTAAGAAGCCGGGGCATTACTGAAGTGGATACTTTGATCGTAAGCCACGGCGATAACGACCACATCGGCGGCGCCGAGTCTTTGCTGGAAAATATGGAAACCGGGTTGTTATTGACCAGTGTGCCGGAACAGTTAAAAAATGAGACACCGATTGTATGCAAAGCCGGACAATCGTGGATATGGGATCGTGTAAGGTTTTCGATATTGTCGCCGGAGCCGGGAAAGCTGTCGTCCGATAACAATAATTCCTGTGTCCTTCAAGTTCAGTCCTATCATGGGTCGGCGTTGTTGCCGGGTGATATTGAGGCGGAGGCCGAATCACGTCTGGTTGAGATTTACGGCGATCAACTCAGGTCGGAAGTTTTAATAGCGCCGCATCACGGTAGCCAAACTTCCTCGACCCAAGCGTTTTTGCACAAAGTTAAACCCAAGGTGATATTAATTCCGGCAGGTTACCGCAATTCTTTCGGGCATCCGCATCCGGACGTTATCCATCGCTACCGGGATTTACCGGCAACAACATTCAATAGTTCGGAAAATGGCGCGGTACAGATCAATTTGGACGCCATTAATAAAGTGGAATCCTGGCGGAAGAAGGGTGCTGGTTATTGGAATTACAAAAAGTAAATTCACGACGTATTGCCGCAATAGTTAAAGCGGTTCAGGTTAAGAGTTTTTTAGTCATCATCGAAAACAACATAATTATCAGCACATTCATCAGGATGGGTAGCAGGATGAAATGATAGATTAAGGCGTCGGAAAAGTGTGGCGCAATGATCGGTGCAAGTGCGGTAGCGGCGCCCGGCGGATTCATGCAGCGGAATAATTGCATGACCAGCATAGCTCCGCCCACGGCGGTTGCAGCGGACAGTGCAAGTTCGGGGATATAGATAACGCAGCTTATTCCGACAAGCGCCGAGAATAAATGCCCGCCCAGCAATGGCCAGGCATTTGCAAATTGGCTATTAGGGGACGTAAATAGGATGGTTGCCGATACGCCGATAGAGCAAGCCAGAACAGGTGAGTGAGGAAATTTTGTGGTAAGCGTGGTGATTGCTATTACCAGATAAATTGTGCTAAATGCCAGTAGAGGAAGGAGGAAAACTTCCTTGACACGTTCTTTTGTTTTTTCCGAAACGGGTGGGCGCTTTTGAAGCGTACACCCGCTTACTGTGACAGTCGTTTTGGAAACCTTATTTTCTTGCTGATGTGTAAAAAGCATCGGCATAAATATCGTGTAACGACGCGCCTTTCATATACGCCATCATTTTAGTTTGGTTGACCATTTCAGGATGTCCGCACAGATAAACCCGCCAGCCGGAGAAGGTGTCCGCGGAAGATAAAGCGATGTCATGGGCGCGGCCTTTGGCGAATTCTGTTCGGTCATGTTCACCCGAGACGCAAGGCGTATAGTGGAAATTCTCGAAAGTTTCGGCTAACGTTTGAATTTCGTCGATCAAATATAAGCCTTCAGGTTCGCGGCTACCATGGTACAGGCGGATAGGACCGGAATGGCCTTGGTCGAGGGCGTCGTTGATGATGCCGATCAGCGGGGCAAGCCCACTGCCTGTACCGACTAACAGAAGCGGTTGGTCGGATTTTCCCGGTAAATAATGGCATGTGCCTTTGGCTTCGGAAACGGTCAGTTTCCCGCCAACAGCCAGTTCGTTATGCACCCAGGTACTGAACTGCCCGTCGGGCAGCCGTTTAATATGGAATTCGAGGAAGTTGCCTTGGGCCGGTGTATTCGCGATGGAATAACTGCGGCTTAATCCGTCTTCGGGACGCTTGAGGTGGACAAATTGGCCTGCACGAAAGTTAAATTCTTGTTCATACGACAAGACAAGCCGCAGGATATCGTGGCTAAGCAATGCTTTCTCGAAAACTTCGGCAGTTATGTAGTCGCCTTCATGATCGGGCAAGGCAATTGTCATGTCCTGTTCCGGCGAACAGCGGCAAGCAAGAAAATATTTTTGATGCTGTAAGGTATCCTTTAAACCTTTCTGTGAAACTGAAGGCGGCGATGCATCAAGGCTTCGCATCAGGCAAGATTGACAGACGCCTTCCCGGCAAGCGTGGGGGATTTCAACATTCGCCCTCAATAACGCATCTAGGACCGTTTCATCTGCTTGGCAGGTGTGTTTTTCATCGTTTAGCGTAAGTGTAGTCATGGCTGCCGCCCTCAATTCAATTTTATTTTCCTAAAACATCGCTACGGGTGCTTTCTGCAATCGCAGCGGCTTCTGCAATCAATGTTGGCGGGACTTTAAGTTCGGTCAGGGTTGCGCCAAGGTGTTCCATGACTGCGTTAAAGTGATCTTCATTCAGGCCCATATCGACTAATTTGGCATGGGCGCTACGCATATCTTTCCCGGAATAGTTGTTCGGTCCGCCAAAAGCCATAGTAAGGAAGGATCTTTGCTTGGCTAATTGCTTCTCCATATCGGAATTGCCGAAAAAGCGGTTAATCCGATAGTCCGAGAGTACTTTGCGGTAAAAAATATCCACTGCCGCGTTGACGGCGGCTTCACCGCCCAGCCGAGTGTAGAGTGAATCAGTCATCTTTATTTCTCCATTGTTGAGTAGGTTTTACAGGCTTGATTTTGTCGCCTGTTGAAAAATGATACGAAATAAAAATAACTTTATCAACTTTTATGTTATTAAAGTATAATATTTTATCGATAATAATATAGTGACTCTTAAGTGTATGGTAGAAAAATCAAGCTCAAGGCAGCATCAAATCCTCGAGCGGCTTCTTGAGAATAAGAATGGCCTGAGTATTGACGACATGGCAAAGTATCTGGATATTTCCAGGACAGCCGTGCAGCAACATTTTGTAATTTTGATAAAAGACGGATTCATCAGAAAAAAACAGATGAATAAAACCGGAGGGCGTCCTGTCAGCCTTTACGAACTTACCGATGACGGCATTAACTACTTTCCGAAGCAGTACGCATGGTTAACCGGGCTTATCGTGAGTAACCTTACTGATGAAATCGGCCCTGAACGGATGCAACGTTATATGCAAAAACTAGGCGCCAGCGTGGCGGAACAAATGCAAGGACAGTTGTCCGGAAAGAATCTGGACGGGCGGATTGAAGTTTTGGCAGAACAAATGAACGAAATGGGCTTTCAAGTAAATTCAATACAGGATGCCGCGACAGGAAAGCGAGCGCTGCAAGCTTTTAACTGCGTTTATCATGATTTGGCGCAAAAAAATCAGGTCGTTTGCGCTTTCGATTCGTCATTGATTTCAGTCTCGCTAGGTAAGGCGGTTGTACATTCCAAGTGTATGGCAAAAGGCGATTGTTCGTGCCGGTTCATTGTTGAAGAATAATCAATCGGACCATAAATTTGATAGAGGTTTAAGTTTGCCGCTTTGGGCAGTGGTATAATTTTCTTTAATTCGGGACGTAAAAATGACTGATCCCCGTATTTTATGATTGCTTGACTTTCTCTCAATTTATCAAAGATTCAATCGCCCTATCGGTTACGGCTATGACTGAAAAATACGATCTTCACTCACATTCGACTGTTTCCGACGGAACACTCCCACCTACATTATTAGTGCAACGGGCACATGAACAAGGCGTGACCGCGTTGGCCTTGACCGACCACGATACGACGGCGGGTTATTCCGAGGCGCAAACGGCCGCTAACCAGGCGGGGATAAAATTAATTCCTGGCATCGAATTATCCGTGAGTTGGTCGGAGAAAAGTTTTCATGTGGTCGGTTTGAATATCGATCCAAACTATCCGCCGTTGCTGGAAGCAACGCAATATCTCCAGGTGGTGCGGACACTACGTGCCGAGAAAATCGCCGCCAAACTTGAAAAAAAGCGAATCTTAGGTGCACTTGAATGGGTAGTCGCCAAAGCTGGCGACAGCATGATTACCCGTTCCCATTTTGCCGATTTTTTAGTTTCCAATTTTCACGTTTCTAGCCAGCAGGAGGCTTTCGACCGTTATCTCGCAAAAGGGAAGCCGGCCTATGTTTCGACCGAATGGGCGGATTTGAGGCTCGCAGTCGACTGGATAACGCAGTCGGGAGGCGTTGCCGTGCTGGCGCATCCGCTCCGTTATAAATTGACGGCAAACTGGATGAAGCGCCTGTTGGCGGCGTTTAAAGAGGCAGGAGGGAAGGGGATCGAGGTGGTTACCGGACGATGTAATAATGACGAGATCAAGTTGGTCGCGGAATATGCCAATCGATTTGAACTGGCTGGTTCTGCCGGTTCCGATTTTCACGGGCCGGTTAACCCTTGGGTCGAACTGGGGCGGCTTGCTCCGTTACCCCCAACGGTTAAACCGGTTTGGGAGCTTTTCATTTAGCGATTGTCCCTATTAAGGTATTATTCATCTCGATTTGGTAGGGTATCGATTTCTCAACCGTGAGGACCGAATAGTGGAAGCGCTCGATCATATAACCGCAACCTTGGCTGTGACGATGGGGT
>JBGAWU010000125.1:0-6816 GCA_044227425.1 Methyloglobulus sp. | reverse complement strand
TTATAAACCGGACTATAACAACGGTGATCCGGCAGTTGGCAAATTCCTAGAGTTACGACTGAAAAACTGTAGCCCTGCGCCGTGTTCAGACCTCAGTATGAACCCCACCGATTATGAGCCTGGCAAAAAGAACTTGATCGTACGGCGTAAATTTACCACGGCCGAATTGCAAACGGCGAAACACCGGACTTTCGAGTTTGTCAGGGTTGCGACAACGGATAACAAGCCTTGGGCAATCAAGACTGATGGCGGTGTTGGCTTAAATGCGGATATGAGCCGTGTTTCAGCGGCGCCAGCGCCAACAGACCCTGCCAACCCTCAGAATGGTTCAGTAGAAATCTGGCATATCAAATCGGCTGGCGGTTGGTTGCATCCGGTGCATGTCCACTTTGAAGAAGGCCAAATCCTATACCGGGATGGCAAAGCCCCTCCCATTTGGGAAAAATATGCCCGGAAGGATATGTATCGTGTCGGCGGTCCCGGACCTAGCCCGGATTTGTCGCAACAAGTCGATATGGCGATACGGGTACGGGAATTTGCGGGAACTTATGTTGAACATTGCCATAATACGCAACATGAAGACCATGCAATGCTGCTACGTTGGGATTCACTGCATCCAGGCCAAACCATACCCATCCCTTCCCCGGAATTGGGCTGGGAAGGCGTAACCTATGTGCCAACCTCGACGTTACCCACCTATCTAACGGGTGATCCGAATGCGGCAAAAAACTTTGTAATACCGCAATAGATCTGTGGCATAGTAAAGGGGAATTAATGCGATTTAAAAGCATACGACGTTAAATATATGTAAGAAAAATTATATAGGCTTACATGTTAGTCCTTGGAGCCTGCCCGTTATGGGCAGCTTCCAAGGCATCGTTTTTTTTGGGGGGTTTATTCATGGCAACCGGTCTGTCAGCCAAGCGCAAAATTTCTGGTTAACCCCGATTTTGCGTGGCAATGAGTTTTGTTACGGAATTTAGAGGTACAATGATGTTGGTAATGTTGTACTTACAACAGGCCGGTTTGATAAACAAATTTAAAAATTGTCTACTGATTTTTAAGGTGGTTTTCTATGGTTACGAATCCGACAGCACCGTCCCCAACCGTCCGTCCAGGCATGGGAACCATACTCTTTGTCGACGGTGTCGCTTTTAGGGTATGGGCGCCTTTCGCCACGGAAGTTTATGTGGCGGGAACATTCAACCAAATGAACGAAACAGCCAACCCTTTTGCTAGCGAGGGTAATGGTTACTGGTCCGTGGAAATTCCGGGGGCGAAAGTGGGCGATGAATACCGGTTTGTTATTCGCAACGGAAATCAACCCCTTTTAAAACGCAGAAACCCGTATGCGAGCGAATTGGTCAATTCGACGGGCAACGCCATTATCCACGACCCTAATTTTGATTGGACTAATGATAACTTTATCATGCCGCCCTGGAATGAGTTGGTCATCTATGAAATGCATGTAGGCACATTTAATGATTCCGCTGGTAACGCACCAGGAACATTCAAAGAAATTGTACCGAAGCTCCCATATTTGAGGGATCTTGGCATTAACGCTATTGAGATTATGCCCGTTGCCGAGTTTCCGATGGATTATTCCTGGGGTTACAATCCGTCGCAACCGTTTTCTGTAGAAAGCGCCTTGGGTGGGCCGCAAGGCTTATATCAATTTGTTAAGGCGGCACATGCGCACGGCATCGCCGTGATTCTTGATGTGGTTTACAACCATCTCGGTCCCGGCGACCTCGATTTGTGGCTTTTTGACGGGTGGTCCGACGACAGCCATAATGGCGGAATCTATATCTACGACAACGGACGTGCACATACCGCCTGGGGCGATACCCGTCCCGATTATGGAAGGGGAGAAGTTAGGCAATATTTTCGTGATAATGCCTTATTTTGGTTGAATAAATACAGGATAGACGGGTTGCGTTTCGATTCTGTCGTCAATATCCGTAACCGAAACGGCAATAATAATGACCCTAAAAACGATTTGCCTGACGGCTGGGGACTCCTGCAATGGATCAACAATGAAATTCGCGCCAGTCAACCGTGGAAAATCACCATTGCCGAGGACTTACAAAATAATGAATGGATCACCAAGGATACAGGCATAGGCGGGGCTGGATTCAATACGCAATGGGACGCAGGTTTCGTCCATCCGGTACGCAACGCCATTATCTCGATGAACGATGCGGACCGCGATATGCTGGCGCTACGCGATGTCCTTTATCGCAGTTACAACGGCAATACCTTGCAACGGGTGATTTACACAGAATCCCACGACGAAGTTGCCAACGGTAAAAGCCGGGTGCCGGAAGAGATTTGGCCCGGTAATGCCGGTAGTTGGTTTTCCCGAAAACGATCCACCCTTGGCGCTGCGATAGTTTTTACTGCCCCCGGCATCCCGATGATATTTCAGGGGCAAGAATTCCTGGAAGACAAATATTTTAAAGACACTGAGCCTCTCGACTGGGCGAAGCTACAAACGTTCAGCGGAATCCAACTGCTATACCGCGATTTGATCCGGCTGAGTAGAAACTGGTTCAACCAGACACGCGGCTTGCGAGGCCAGCACATTAACGTATATCACGTTAATAATACGGACAAAGTGATCGCTTTCCATCGTTGGGAAAATGGCGGGCAGGGCGATGATGTCATTGTCGTTGCCAACTTTGCCAACCGCAGCTATGACACCTATACCATCGGTATGCCGCGCGCGGGTCGGTGGCGGGTACGCTTCAATAGCGATTGGGAAGGTTACAGCCAGGATTTTGGCAACCACTTAGGTTACGACACTTGGACAACAGACAATACGATGGATTATTTACCGTTTCAAGCCAACGTAGGAATTGGTCCTTATTCGGTTCTAATCCTGTCACAAGACAATGTTTGATAGGGTCGATAGTGGTGTATCAACCGGTATTTTGTTGTAATGATAGCCGACTTGGAACCGTCCATTGCGTTTCGAAACAAGCGTGAAGGTTAATTGAATTTAAACCGGCATACCTTGCCGTCCCTGACCATGCATTCATCGTGGCAAACTTTTGTTTTCGTCAAGGTTTTCATCAAGGCCAGATCAAACTGACAAACTTCAGGATGTTTGGCAGCTAAATCGTGAAACACACAATTGCTGGCTTCGATAGACAACTCACCGGCATCGTTGATTTTAACTTTCGAACTATAACCTAACTCAACCATCAGGTTATTCAGTTCAGTGATCGCGGCGGCTGTTGATTCTGGGGGGCGCTGGCGGTCAAGTAATTCTTTGGCGACGCTCTCCCCCATAGCCGCTATCTTCGCACTCAAACCGTCGCTACCTGCTTCTTTTAAAAGCGCAGTCATCAATAATTCGGAAAACCATGAATAACGTCTGGGGAACGATTCCTTACCTTTATTCGCCAAGCCATAGAGCAATTCGGGTCGCCCTTTGCTGGGACGGGCGCCGAGTTGTTTGATAAGCGCATCGCGTTCCAGGCCTGCCAAATGTTGCCTCACCGCATTGCGAGAAATGCCCAATAGCTGGGCAAGGTCGTCTATGGTTACGCCGTCTTTGTTTTCCAGCATATATTTAAGAATATCCTGCTGACGGATACCAAAAGAATCAATCATATACAAAAATATTAAAGTAATTAAACTTAGTTAAAACATATTTTAGTTGATTTAGTTGTTTAATGCCATATAAAATTTAATTTCCATCAAGTCAACGAGGAATTGCCATGAACTCATTAACATTAAATCTTAAATCAATAACTACCCATTTGTTGCTTGCAGTTACGCTAAGTTCGGCTGCTTTTGCGGGAACAGCCGACCAAAGCACCCAGGCGCAGAAAAATACCGCCTTTGAGCCGATACCAAACAAAGCGGAAGTTGTTGATGAATTCTTTAAATCTTTCAACCCCAACGACCAGCTTATTGTCAATAATAGCATGAGACAACTGATGACGGGGCGTACTACATTCCGGTTTGATACCTTTGGCGATACGGTTTTTTGGGGTGATACCCTTAAGCTGCATCAAGCGATTGTCGGCGAAAAGTTGGGCGGTGTGGGTCCTGGTGTTAGTCCGAAAACCGCATTGGCGGTCGGTCTAAAGGTAGATATCGATGCCTTGTCGCCCGATTTGATTAAGGCCTTAAAAAAAGGACAGGTCAACCTTGACGACCCGGCTTCTACGCAGGCGCTTCTGAAAGCCAACGCCGTTGTCGGCGTAAAAGGTGTATTCAACGCTAAAGGGAATATGACGTCTATTGGAATTACCTGTGCGTTGTGCCATAGCCAAGTTGACAACTCCTTGGCTACAGGTATAGGTCACCGTTTGGACGGATGGGCTAACCGCGATTTGAATGTGGGTGCTATTGTAAATCTGTCCCCCGATTTGTCGGTCGTTGCCCAGCTTCTACAGGTTGATGAAGCAACTGTACGGACAGTGCTTAACAGTTGGGGGCCTGGTAAGTTTGATGCCGAACTCTTTTTGGATGGCAAGGCTTTCCGTAATGACGGTAAAAGCTCCTCGACCCTAATCCCGTCAATCTACGGCTTGACCGGTGTTAATTTGGGGACATGGACCGGGTTTGGCTCAACGACCTACTGGAATGCATTTGTTGCTAATCTTGAAATGCATGGGCAAGGCACATTTTATGACTCTCGTCTAAAAGATGAAGCGCGCTTCCCGGTTGCAGCCCGCGCTGGATTTGATAATGTCAAGAGCGATAATGATCTTATTACCGCTAAATTGGGTGACCTTCATGCGTATCAATTGGCTATTCCTGCACCAAAACCGCCGGTCGATAGTTTTGACGCGATTGCCGCTGCCCGAGGCAAAACTGTATTTGCCAACCAAGCCCAATGTGCTACGTGTCATGTACCTCCGTTGTTTACGGAACCTGGGTTCAATATGCATAAAGCTTCCGAAATCGGAATCGATAGTTTTCAGGCCGACCGTTCACCTACCGGGCAATATCGCACCAGCCCGTTAAAAGGCCTGTGGGCGCATCAAAAAGGCGGTTTTTATCATGATGGACGGTTTGCAACATTGGCAGATGTGGTCAATCATTATGATGTTGTGTTCAATTTAGGATTGTCTACGGGAGATAAAGCGGATTTAATCGAGTATTTAAAATCGTTGTAATAACGGGTGCCAATGATAACGAATTCTAGCTGGCGGCATTAATGCAGAAAAACTACTGCAAGCACAGATTATCGAATACTGTGCTTGCATCATCAACAATCCCCTAAAAATAGGGGAGAAAGTCATGCGGTTAGCAGGTAATTGAAAACGTTATGACGTATTGGCAAGGATAAGGTAAAGTTTAGGCCAAAAGCGAAGTTTACTGGGGTGATGGATAGATAGAGCCAATTTTTTACACTGTAATTGCAAGCGGAAAAGTTAAACAATAACTGCTAAGTTAGCGTTACATTTTGCTTTTACACAAAACAAAAGGGAGTTGCGCCATGCCAAAATACAAAGTCAAACTGAAACACAAACAGGAAATAGCCGATGGAACGATGGCGTTTTATTTTGAAAAACCTGAAGGATTTAGCTATAAAGCAGGGCAATTCGGCAGTTTTACCTTGATCGACCCTGCGGAAACCGATGCGGAAGGCAATCGTCGGGCATTTTCATTTGCAAGCGCGCCCTTCGAGGACGATCTTATAGTCGCGACCCGAATGCGGGATACTGCTTTCAAACGGGTATTAAAAGCCATGGAAATCGGTACGGAGGTGCTGCTCAACGCGCCGCATGGCTTGTTATCACTGAACAATAATGCGGATATACCAACCGTTTTCCTTACCGGCGGCATCGGTGTAACGCCGGTGTGGAGCATCGTCTTGCAAGCGATTCACGATAAGGCTCCGATTCGAATCCTGGTTTTTTATTGTAATAGAAGGCCGGAAGACGCTGCTTTTCTGGAGGACATGACGGCTTCCTGTGATGCAAATCCGGACTATACCTTTGTCGGTACAATGACGCAAATGGATAAATCAGTATGTCAGTGGCAAGGGGAAACTGGGGTTATCAATAAAGCTATGCTTTTGAAGCACATCGATGACCTTACAATCCCTGTTTACTATCTAGTTGGCCCATCCGCGATGGTGGATGCGATGCGTAGAATATTGAAGGAGGCAGGCGTTGATGACGACAAAATACGGACAGAAGAGTTTTCCGGTTATTGATAGCAAATGGACAGCAAATTATGAAAATCAGGATTAAAAGGGTATATGAGCCGCCGGACGATGAGGATGGTCGGCGTATCCTTGTGGATAGGCTTTGGCCTCGAGGTTTATCTAAGGAGAAAGCTCGTATTGACTTATGGCTAAAAGATATTGCCCCCAGCACGGAACTCAGGCGTTGGTTTAATCACGACCCGGAACGATGGGATGGGTTCAAGGAACGCTATCTCGCTGAACTTAAAGCCAATGGCGAACAGATAGCACTATTAAAGCAGGAATTGGACAAGGGTATTGTGACCCTTGTTTACGGCGCAAAGGATGAGAAACATAATCAGGCTGTTGTGCTACAGGAAAACAGCCACCTGTTTTTTAGCTGAAAAGATGGCGGATGGGCGGCAGCAAAAGATTTTTCAGTCGTGTGGCATCTTCGAGATGGCATCATCAGCGTTTGGGAGCTGAACCTACAACATAGGCAACATTCCATGATGATTTCAAGCTTTCGTACATTTGGTTGAAACCGGGCGCAAAGAAAGCGGTTCCCTTCTCACGGCAAACAGTTGTTTGTTGGCGGGTTTTTTATCAATTGACTGGCATGGCGAAGCATTAAAAAGCTGCCAACCATCCATGGTCAGCAGTGA
>JBGAWU010000124.1:0-6825 GCA_044227425.1 Methyloglobulus sp. | reverse complement strand
GGCTAATGCACTATCGTAATCCGGTTCGTTGGCAAGTTCTTCAACCAACTGGGTATAAACCACCTTATCATTTTCGTCGATAACGATAATAGCGCGCGCTGTCAACCCGGCAAGAATGGTATCTGTTAATTTAAGGCCGTAGTCCTCGGCGAAACTGGAACGAAAAGTCGATAAAGGAATAACATCCTTTAAGCCTTCCGTTTCACAAAAACGGCACTGGGCGAACGGCAAATCGGCAGAAATAACCAAGACCACGGTATTAGCCAGCTTGCTTGCCTTCTCATTGAATTTTCGTGTAGACATTGCACACGTCGGCGTATCCAGGCTGGGAACGATATTCAACACTTTCCTTTTGCCGGAATAGTCCGCTAAAGAAACATTCTTGAGTTTACCGCTGACTAAGATGAAATCCGGCGCTTTGTCGCCTACTTTCGGTAATTCACCCGAGGTATGAAGGGGTTTGCCCTGGAATTTAATAGATGCCATGATGATCTCCTGCTGAATAAAAAGGCTTTCCGCTTATTTTTTATTTTTGAAGTGTTTGACTACACGTTTGCGTTTTTCGATTTGACGGTCACTCAGTTTGTTTTTTTGGCCTTGGAACGGATTTACCGGCGATTTAAATTCCAACCTTATCGGCGTACCGGACAGGCGCAATTTAGTCCTGAAGTAATTAGTCAAATAACGCTTATAAGAAATGGGCAATGCGTCGGTTTGTACGCCGTGGATAATAACCACAGGAGGGTTTCTTCCTCCCTGGTGTGCATACTTTAATTTGATGCGGCGGTTGCCGACGAGCGGCGGTTGGTGCGCATCGGTGGCTTCCTTGAGAATTCGGGTCAATACTGGCGTGGACATATTGACCATCGCCGAATCATACAACGTGTGGACGACATCAAACAGTTTACCGACTCCGCTGCCATGCAAAGCTGAAATCGGGTGCTTTTCGGCAAATTCGAGGAAGGAAAGTTTGACATCGAGCTGGCGCTGAACCAGCGCTTTTTGTTCACCGCTTAAGCCATCCCATTTATTCAATCCGATAATCAACGCACGGCCTGCTTCTAAAACCGAGCCTAACAAATGCGCGTCCTGGTCGGTAATGCCTTCGCTGGCATCGATTAAATAAATCACTACGTGTGATTTTTCAATCGCTTGCAGGGATTTGATGACACTGAATTTTTCAATAGTTTCCGAAACCCTGGACCGGCGGCGCATACCGGCGGTATCGACTAGCGTGAATTTCCTGCCGTTCCGTTCGAAAGGAATATAAATACTATCGCGGGTGGTGCCGGGTTCGTCGAACACAATGACCCGTTCTTCACCCAATAAGCGATTAACCAAGGTTGATTTGCCAACATTCGGCCTTCCCACAACGGCGATCCCTATGCTGCCCTGGTTTTCTTCAACATTATCTGGTTCGACGGGTAGTAAGCGGCTGGCTTTTTCCAACAGCTCGGGTATCCCACGCCCATGCGCCGCCGAACAGGCAATAGGTTCACCTAACGCCAAGGAGTGGAAATCCGACATGGCAGAACCGGCATCCATACCATCGACCTTATTCATGACCAAAAGTACGGGCTTGGCGAGTTTGCGTAACGTTTCGGCAATCATCTTGTCGGAAACGCTCAAGCCTTCGCGGGCATCGACCATAAAAAATACGATATCGGCTTCCCCTAAAGCAATGTCCACCTGTTTCTTGGATAAACTTTCTATGCCTTCCGCATCATCGGCAATGCCGCCGGTATCGACGATCAAACACGCCCTATTGCCATGTTTGAGACGACCGTATTGCCGATCCCGCGTCAGGCCGGGGAAATCGGCGACCAATGCTTCCCGGCTTCGGGTTAAATAATTGAAAAGAGTGGATTTGCCGACATTGGGACGGCCTACGAGGGCGATAACGGGTAACATTCAAATCTCTATCGGGCTTTTAAAGCAGCCAAAGTACCGTCTTTGGCATAAATATCCACAGTATCCCCAACAACGACGGGTTTGGCGTCGATACCATCGCCTGCCACCTCTACGCGGCCTAACTGCCGTCCGTCCGTGGTACTGAGCCAGTGCACATAGCCTTCAACATCGCCGACAACCACATAACCTTGATAGACCGTAGGCGCCGTTAATTTTCGGCCATGTAAATCTTTCTGTTCCCAAAGCGACGAACCGGTGCGTTTATCCAGTTGTAAAACGTGGCCTTCTGACGTTGAAATATAAAGATATTGTTCGTCCTGTGCCAAACCAGTATGCGAAGAAACGGCCTCATTGCGCCACAGCACGTCGCCGTCCAAGATGGAAACGGCGGCGGATCCGCCGTTATAGCTTGCGCTATAAATAACGCCACGCGACTCGATGGGATCCACATCGATATCGACTAAACGTTCGACTTCGGAACGCCCTTTGGGTATCGTAACGGTGGATTCCCAGACATATTTACCGTCATTTAGTTGAAAAGCCATCAGCTTCCCATTGTCATAACCTTCTATTAGGGTATCCTCGATAACTAATGGCGCCCCGGTCCCACGGACAGTTAACGCAGGCACGTTATGCTCGTAACTCCAAATTTTTTGGCCTGTCTTTTCATTCAACGCAATCACCGATCCGTCGGTGGTACGGATAATAACATGGTCGTTCGCCACAACCGGCACAGCCATCACCTCGCTGGAAACCGGTGTTTTCCACAGCATCGTGCCGTTTTCAATATTTAAAGCAACGACTTCCGCATCTTTGCTGCCTAAAATGACTGCCGTAACACCGATACCTGGCCCGCTGGAGAACTCGACCTCATTTTCATGCTCATCTTCAATGTGCGCTTCCCATAGAAGGTTGCCTGTCGATGAGTCCCTCGCTTGGACCAATCCGTCCCTGTCGGCGGCAAATACCCTACCGTTGGCGACAGCCGGCACCAACTTCAAGGTTTGTTCGTCCGTCCCGACGCCGACGCTTTCTTTCCAAAGGACATCGGCCTGGATTTCCGGAGAATATTCGACTAAGGGATTCGGCGGATCGGTATTATCGGCTCCGCCGGTGAAATAATCCTTGATACCGGAGATAGACTCCCCAACCGTATCATAAGCTGCGCATCCCGATAACATCAGGGAAACGAGTAAAGCCAAAGCCGTAATTAATCGCATTATTTTTTAGCTTCGATTTTTTCTGGCGCCGTTAAATCATCAATCTTAAGCTGTAAAAGCGGCGACTGGTTCCCGCTTTTTAGCGCTTTTTGGTAGGAGGTCCTGGCTTCGTCCAAACGGTCCAGCGCCACATAAAGATCGCCCGTTAATTCATCGTAATTATCTGAAAACTTAGCCGCACTCGACTGATCGACCGAGCTTATAATTTTCAACCCTTGCTCGTACTCGCCGCTGGCCAACATGAGTTTAACCCATCGAATCTTGGCGACATTAGCTAATTCCTTGTCCCGACCATCTGCAATTTTCTTGAGGATTTCTTTGGCAGAAGCAATATCACCCTGTTCAACCTTAACTTTAGCCTGGAATAAGCTACCGTAAGCTGCATAATCGCTTCCGCTAAACTGTTCCTGCAATTTTTTTGCTAATTTATCCACCGACTCTTTTTGGTCGGTTTCTTCTGCTTTCAGCAATTGATCGTAAAGCGCAGAAGCCTGGTTTGTCTGGTTTAGCTTATACTCCCGCCAATAATTCCAGCCCACGATAACGGCAATACCGATCGCAAGGCCTACAATTGTCGAGGTGCCGTTTTCTTTCCACCACCGCTTTAACGCTTCAAGCTGTTCTTCTTCTGTCTCGTAAATTGCCACTGGTTTTCTCTACACTAAATTAATGTCTGTTTAAATTTTCAATTATTTATAGTTTTTCGCAAAGACATAGACGTCCATTTTCTTAGCCGAAACAAGCAATCGGCAACTTTTCCGTCAGTTTTGTAGCTGCTGTCTTAAGAAACTGATGGCCTGACTTTGCGGCATGGTTTCTTGTGGTAAATCTTTCCGTAAATATTTTATGCCGACTTCGCCCCGTTCAACTTCGTCGTCGCCCAAAATGATGGCGAAATCCGCGCCTGACTTATCGGCCTTTTTAAACTGGCTTTTGAAGCTGCCACCATCCACGGCAATTTGCAATTTCAAACCGGAGACTTGGTCTCTCACCATCTCCGCAAAGCGTATCCCTTGGCGTTCCGCCTTTTCACCGACACGGATTAAATAGGCATTGACCGTTTTTTCCAGTGGAAGGTCGCTTCGGGTTTCCAATAATGCCAGCAACCGCTCCATACCCATGGCAAAACCGACGGCATGGTTTGGCTTGCCGCCTAACTGCTCGATCAGGCTGTCGTACCGCCCGCCTGCGCAGACCGTTCCTTGCGAACCCAAGGCATCGGTGACCCATTCGAAAACGGTTTTTCCGTAATAATCCAGTCCGCGAACCAAGCGGGTATTGATTTCATAACCCATCCCGAAATCATCCAAAATACCAGTTATCGCATTAAAATGTTGCAAACTATCGTCGCCTAAATACGCCATTAATTCGGGAGCGTTGGCAACCAACTCCTTCATTTCAGGATTTTTACTATCCAAAATTCGCAGCGGATTAGTATGCAAGCGGCGCAGGCTGTCTTCATCTAAAAGTTGCTTATGCACTTGAAAATAGTCGACCAATACTTCCCGATAAACCAACCGTTCCGCAATTGTTCCCAAGGAATTCAGTTGCAGTTTAACTTTATCGAGCAAACCAAGCCTTTTCCAGAGCCGGTGCATGAGCAGTATCAATTCCGCATCGATATCGGGACCCGCCATTCCATACGTTTCCACGCCCAGTTGGACAAACTGCCGGTAACGGCCTTTCTGGGGCCGTTCGTGCCGGTACATCGGGCCGTAATACCATAACCGATGCGACTGCTGGTTCAACAACCCATGTTCCAGGCATGCCCTTAAACAACCCGCCGTCCCTTCCGGCCTGAGCGTTAACGAATCGCCGTTACGGTCGTCAAACGTATACATTTCCTTTTCGACAATGTCGGTGACTTCACCGATGGAGCGCTTAAACAATTCCGTTTTTTCCACAATGGGCATACGGATTTCGCTGTATCCGTAACTGGAAAGCACTTCCCTGATGATTCGTTCGGCATAGTGCCAAAGCGGCGTTTGTTCCGGAAGCACATCGTGCATCCCGCGTATTGCTTGTATATTAGTCGCCATTGATAGATTGAATTTAGTCGCGAAGACCCGTCACTTGTTTGGCTTCATTGGAAAAAGGAAATTTATCCACCAACAAGTTACGGTATTCGTTTGCTAACGAAATATTTCCCAAGGCTTGTTCAGTCTGCATACCTATCCATAAGGACTCAGCCGTGGGTTCAGCTCCCCCCAAAAAACGTTGCAGGTAATCCTCGGCAGCTTTATAGTCGCCTTTTTGATAGCTGATTTTTTGCATTTCAAATAACGCAACGGCATAGCTGGGATTTAAATCCAAAGCCTGCTTAAGCAGCACTTCCGCCTGCGGTTGTTGCCCCATCCCTAAATGGCAGCGCGCAGCATTCGTTAACGGCATCCATTGTCGGTCATTCAGCATATTGGTAGCCGCTTGCATCAATAAAGAAAGGCCTTTATCAAACTGCCGCCGTTCACACAAAAAACGCCCGTAGTTGTTTTGTATGCCGGTATCGTCGGGCGATAAGCTAAGTGTCGTCTCGTAATTCTGTTTAGCCTCGTCGTAATGGTTAATTTTTTCATTAAGAAAGGCCAATGCGCTATGGGCACGAGCGTTGTTTGGATCTTTCTCCAGCGCTTTAAGGAGATTCTCCCTTGCCAATTCCAGCTTATCGATTTCCATATACCGGATACCCAGCTGCATAAAAATATCAGAGGGTTTTTCGGCGGGTTCATTACTGGAAAACCAGGAGCAGGCGGTCAAACAAAACGCCAATATGATAAAACCGATCCGGGCTATCCGAAACGCTGGCTTATGCGGCATGTTCGGCTCCCATCGTTTTCAGCTTAAGATGCCTGCGGCTTTTATCGGCAACCTGCCCCACCAACTGACCACAGGCCGCATCGATATCCTCGCCGCGGGTTTTCCTAACCGTTGTGACTATGCCTGCATCGTTCAATAAGGTCTTAAACCGGTTGATCGTATTGTTGCTGGAACAGGTGTAAATGGAATTCGGAAATGGATTAAAGGGTATCAAATTCAATTTGGACGGTACGGTTTTAAGCAAATTAATCAGGCCATGCGCATCTTCCAAGGAATCATTGATACCGTTGAGCATCACATATTCAAAAGTAACTGTCCGCCGCGGTGCGAGTTTGGCATTTTCCCGACAGGCTTCCATCAATTCCTTAAGCGGATATTTAAGGTTGATCGGGACTAATTTATTACGCAATTCATCGGTGACGGCATGGAGCGATACCGCCAGGCTGACATCGCAAACCTCGGTCAAGCGATACATGGCGGGTACAACACCGGATGTACTGATGGTTACGCGCCGCTTGGAAAGCCCGTAAGCAAAATCATCCATCATCAAGTTCATGGCGGCAACAACGTTGTCAAAATTTAGCAGCGGTTCGCCCATGCCCATCATGACCACGTTGGTAATCTTTTTGTTATCGCCTAAATGCTCCTGGGCGATCTTCACCTGACCGATAATTTCCGCCGTCGTCAAATTTCTGTTAAAGCCTTGTTGGGCGGTGGAACAAAACGTACACGCCAAGGCACAGCCAACTTGCGATGACACGCATAAAGTGCCGCGACTTTCTTCCGGGATGAACACCGTTTCAATGCGATTACCGCAACTGGTTTCAACAACCCATTTGCGCGTACCGTCGCTGGCGATTTTTTCTAAAATGATTTCGGG
>JBGAWU010000123.1:0-6859 GCA_044227425.1 Methyloglobulus sp. | reverse complement strand
AGTTGTATACTTTACTTGTAGCATGTTGAGTTGGTTTATTTAGCAATACGAGAAAACGTAAAAACTTGGTTGTTAAATACAGCGCTAGATTAGTTGCCGCATTTTCATTATCAAAAATACCAGCTACTAAATAGGTTTCAGTGCAAGCAGTGTTTGGCGGAACGACAAACGGTTTGCCCAAAATTGGATGTGGAAAAGCATCGCTCCCACTACCTAGTGGTGGTATTAATACTTTAAATTTATTAACAATATCAAGGTTGCTTAATATTTCTTCAGTTTTTACATAACCCACACCACCGTTTTGATAAAGGGTAACGCAATCATTAAATTGTTTGGGTTTTCCTTTATATGTTGTTGCTAGCCCAAATGGTTTTCTTGCGCTTATCCTTTTTTTTAAAGAAGGCTCTTTAAAAAACTGTACTTTTTTAAGAATTGATATTGCTTCGTTATACCTGATAAAAGTTTCGCAACCTTTCTCAAGTAGTGGTCTTGTCATAGTTGAAACAATTGCTCCCTTTCTTGAAGTAGCAACAGAACAATCACCTGGATTGTCCCTTTCCCATAAAAAATAACAAACACCGCCTTTAAGTTGAACGCCAGGAAAACAGTCAGTTTCTTCTAGATAATCAACAATTTGCCTTATTCTATTGTCCTTAAGCATTTGATCTCTGAACTCGTCCAGACCTTTTCCACCCGAATACCATCTTGCAGGGGATAGGTAACGTGGATTTAGTTTTTTAGCTTGCTCTACAAATTTATGATAGATGGGAGCCGCGCTTGTTCCAAAACCTCCATCACTCAATTGATAAGGCGGATTTCCAACAATAACGTCAAACTTCATTTTGAATAATTCTTCCGGTTGAGTGGCGTGGATAAATTGATAGGCGTGAGTTTCCAGGGCTTGGTCGCGGTCATACTCGCTTTGTGACGCGCCGCAAAAAGTGCATTTATTATTATGCCAGGTGTGCTCAATTCGGCTGAAAAGGATATTGCCCTGGTCATCTTTAAAGGTTTCGCAGATTGAATATCTGCCGTTCGCGGTTTTGGAACAGTAAACACTCCGCCGTGAAAGTAAAGCCGTCAATTCCGTAATGGCAATGCCGACGATAATTAGATTACGGTAAGGGGCTTTGCCGCAAGATAAGGCGAGACCGTGTTGAAAGATGAAAAATTCATATTGATTGCCCGCTCATGCTCGATTACCTAGCTTTCCTACACCAAACCAAAATGCGGTCTGGGGTCAAGTCAACGCAACTCATGGATCAATTCTTTCCGACTGTGGTCGTTGAAATTATCAGCCATTGATAGTCCTAAACTTTGGTAATACGATAAAACTTCGGTATAGCACCATAAGTTCGTTGCTTTGTGTTGGTATTTTAGTCAATCGTGCAGCATACGGCAAAGTCCGAAGTGATTCCAAGATTGTTTGTATTATGCAGAGTATAGCCGGATTCCTGTTGCTAATAGTATGTCACACGAGTTTGCGAAATAGAATGACGTTTCTGCTTCGCAATCGCGATCTCACTTAGCATCTTATTCAACACATGTGCTGAAAATCTTGGAAGCGTAGCGCTAGCGGAGTGAAGATTTTCAGCGGCAGTCCAGGGCAGCCATTGTTAAATTTGGGCGACTATCTAAAACGCCCTGTCGCCGCCAAAGCCATCACTTTCCCATTGCTCTTGGTTTTGGCTATAGCCCCTGATTTATGCTTTTTCAAACCCCATCGTAGGCATCCCAGGGTTAACTAACGGACCGGGACAACGCCAAAAGGTCGATGACGTTGAATTTGATGGCTAACCGGGTTAGTTCAATGTCGCCTGAAACACCCAGTTTGCGTTTGATCAAATAGTGGCAGTTACTGGCCGTTTTAGCACTGATGTTGAGAATACTGGCGATGTCATCATGGTTTTTGCCTTCTACCAACAAACGTAAAATCTCAAACTCCCGTACGGTCAAAGTTTCCAGGGCAAGGGTTTCGCCGCCAAGCTTTTCTAAAGCCAGAACCTGGGCAATATCGGCGCTCAAAAAATAACGGTCGGCGTAAACTTCATGAATGGCGCGCAATAAGATTTCAGGCTCGCTGCTTTTAGTGACGTAGCCCAAGGCGCCGACACGCAGTGCTTGTGCGGCAAATCCGGGATTTTGATACATGCTGAAAACCAGTATTTTAGCGCCATTACGGTGTTGTTTGATGCGCCTGATCAGTTCCAGGCCGCTGCTGCCGGGCAGCGAAATATCGGTAATCACTAAATCCGGCTGAGTCTGCTTGAACAGCTGATAGGCTTGGACGCCATCGCCCGCCTCCGCCACCACCTTCAACCCAGGCTGTTTTGCCAGCAATGCACGGTAACCTTCGCGGACAATAGCGTGATCATCAACCAATAAAATACCAATGCTGTTCATAATGTTGAGTTCCTGTTGCCAGCATTAACCGGGAGCCGCGCCTCAACAACCAGGCCGTGAGGCTCTGCAATTGTCAAGGTTAGCTGTCCACACAAGGCGCTAAGCCGTTCACGGATGCCCAGTAAGCCAAAACCAGCGGCATCGGCAAACGGCAATGTATTGGCGAGGCCGTTATCCTTGACAGTCAAGATAGCCGCCATTTGACTGATATCCAGAGTGATATCCACCCTTGACGCTGCGGCATGTTTGGCGACATTAGTCAGGCATTCTTGGGCAATCCGAAACAAAGTCACCGCTTCAGATTCAGTCAGTGAGGCGGCATCGCCACTCATGGACAAGTGATAACGGGGTTTACCGCCGCTATGGGCATTCCATGTAGCTACCATACTGGTGAGACTGGCAGCCAAACCCAATTCGTCGAATTCAATCGGGCGCAAACGGCCCAACATGTCGTGTACGCTTTCCAAGATGTGGGCGGTAATCCGGCTAATGTGATTGGCTTCAGCCATCAACTCCGGGCATTGCAGCGCTGCTGTTTGTTTTATTGAAACCGCGACAGCGTTGATGGCTGCCAGACATTGGCCGAATTCATCGTGTAGTTCCCTGGCTAAATAGCGGCGTTCTTCTTCCTGGAAATTGATCAGTTTCACCGCCAATTTTTGGCGTTCGTCCAGTAATTGCCCCTGAGTTGCCGCCAATTGGTTGATGGCCGATGCAATCCGGTGCCATTCGTTTAATTCAAAGGTCGGCATCCGAAAATCGGGATTCCCCGATTCTATCTCTTTGATGCCTGCAACGATCATTTTTGCGGGGTTTAAGGCATGGCGGATGCTCAAGTAGACCAGCAAACAAACGCTTGTAACCGTAACGCCGGTCAACATCATCAAATCGAACGCCTTGTCCCAAGCCTGTACTATTTCCAGTTCAGCGCTTGGTGTAATCGTCAGAAAACCCTGTAGCTGCCCATTCAATGCTATCGACTGTATTAGCGGCTTGCCGGGATTAAAAATAAAACGGTAGGCCGTTTCAAAGACCGTCGGCCAATATACATCGATGGGCTGGATGCCGTTACATAGATTGCGCGACAGCGTCCTATCCGCAGACGCATAGGCCAGACACATACCGGGTTGGCTGCCGGATTGTTTCCAAACCTCAAAATCCGGAAAAGGATTATTTTGACCGAGACCGGTATTTATCAGCAAAAGTTGCGACTCAAGTTGTCTGGTTAACGACTTTGCCGTTTGCTGTGTAGTTTTTTCAGCCAGGTAATGGCTCTGGTACAGCGAATAGGATGCCATCGCCAGTAAGCACACCAGGGCAACCAACCCAATACGGGTGAGCAAGTGAAGTTGTAAGTTCATTTTATGTTTGTGAAAGTAACCCGGTATTTACCGCATTCTAAGGGTACAAAACTTAACTTGAAAGCACTCCTGCAATACGCGGGCAAATTGCCTGTACATGGCGGGCAAATATCGGGTTACGGCGGGCTGGGCATTGCTTATGCTGTTGTTGGCTGGATTCCATGATCCGGCTAATCGAAAACCTTAATGACGCCCAGCACGACGGAGACACACCTATGACCAACCACCTTTTCGACGATAGCCATATCCAATGGCAGACTTTAGCAAATATCGACCATTTACAGTATACGATCCTTGATATTGATAAACACCGCCACATCGTCGATGTGTTGTTTAAGTTTGCCGCCCAACAGCAGATAGTCCTGCACCGCCATAAGGTTTTAAACAAGACTTTTGTTATCCAGGGCGAGCATCGCCTTTACCATATCGACGGCAGGCTCAAGGAAATACGTACAGTCGGCAGCTATACTTCCAGCCCAGCGAGCGATGAACCGCATCGGGAAGGCGGAGGCGAAATTGATGTCATCATCCTGTTTAGTATCCGCGGTGACGAAGGTATTTTCTACGAAATTCTCGATAATGACATGAACAAGGTCGGCGAACTCGGCTGGCAGGATTTTGTCGGTTTCTATAACGCCCAGAACCCTGTGTAAAAAAATCAGCAATTTGGCCTCAAACCCAGCCAACGGCGGTTCCAAAAAAACCTAGAAACCGCCTTGGACTAACACTTTCTGGACTAGATTATCGATCGCTTGATAAGTTTGGTTCCTCGGTAAATATTTCTTCCGGTTTAATTTGTTCTTCAACATTTGGCAAAAACGGACTGTTTTTTCCGATGCGTTCGCCGGGTACAACGCACGCATCGGCCCTCCGGCGCTGTAATGGCGAATGTAGTCCTTTAACTCAGGCTTGAAGTTGTTATTCCAACGTGTATCGAGCAACTGAAGGCCCTCCCACTGACTGGCAAAATGAATGAGATGACCATTTTCGCCCCAATCTGCACTGGGGACTTCTTCATTGCTATGCTGATAAATCGTCCGGAATAGATTTTTTACTTTATCGTTGTTGCGGATAATCATCACGCCTGAGTTGATCCGGCCGGAAAACCCGTTTGCCATGAACAAAAACTTCCCGTCGACGGCTAACGACTCAAGCGGGGGCATATCCCGTTTTATTTCGCAATCGGCATCAATAAAGGCAACCCATTCATACTCTTTCTCCAATGCATTAATAATTAATGGTATTTTCAACCACGCACTGGCGGTAATGGATGCTTTACCGGGTTTGTTGACTAGCCGATAGTCGTAACCTTCGCGTTCGGCATAAGCCTTATGGCTATCGATACAACGCTGATACATCCGGTCGTAGTTATTTAAGCCCACGCAAAATACTAAAACATTTTTGCTATTTTTTACGTTCATGACATTAGCCTCTTGGATTGCAATTTTTCCAAACCTGGGGATCCCTTCGACAAGCCCACAACGATCGGTCAGAAACCGATAATTTTTGTGGCGAACTTGCCGAACCCCAGGTCAATTTAAATTTTCCTTTAGCAAAAGCAATTATCAGGCCATCCTTACAAAACAGGTCTCAACAAGGCATTAACGGCGGTTTTAACTTTGGATTTATCAATCTTGACGTCGATTTTTTGCATTTTGCAATGCAATTTAGATCAGGGTTCCCGCGGAGTTTCAATTTGGGAAAGGCTAAAGGGTTGTTTAAAAGCGGCGCCCAATACGACCAAGCCCGGCCAAAACAAATACGCCAGAATTTCCAGGTTTTCCCCGAAGGTATAGAGGAACAAGATCAAAACAACGCTCAAGCCAACCCGACATAACGGGTCCTGCTGGGCTTTATACACCATTTCTATAAAGCTGTACGCCATAGCCACAGCCAACGCAATAAATCCGACTATCCCTTTAACAAACAGCAAGCCGTACCACGTATGATGGGAACCTATCATCATGTATTCCACCAAATGCGGCCCCTTTTCGACGATGCCGTGTCCCCATATAGGCGCTTCCGATTCCCACCTTTGGACTGCGATACGGCCTAAGGCGCTCCTAACCCTGCTGGAATCGGCACGGGCTTCGCTGAATTTCTGTTTAAATTCATTTAAGGCCTCGATAATCGACGGGGCATTGATTCCCGCAAGCACAGAACAGGCCGATAAAAAGGCCAATACCGAAAGTTTGGTCAAACGGCCGAGAAGCGCCGCCGCCAAGGCAACGAAAGCGATGCTCACCAAGGCTAAGCGCGATTTCGATACCAGACACATCAACACGCTACCGATAATGCCGATATAAAACCAGCGGCTGCCTTTAAGCTGCATGGCGAAAATAAAATAAAAATTAGCAACAAAGCCTAATGCCGGCCCCCAGGGGGTAAACAACCGCCAACGCGGCGTCCCGTCAGGATTAATCCCATATAAGGTAACGGTAAAATACTCAGGCCCCGGGCCGCCGACGGCTTGCAAAGGGGACACGTAAAGGTCTTGCGGCAAATGGAGAAGATACGCAATAATCAAAAACGGCATGATAATCAGCGTATGTAAACAGACAATCGCGGTTGCCCGATAGATCAGTTCCGGCCTGACATTCAGGCAACCGACCAACGGAAAGACGGCGATTAACGCCCAACCCTTGGCCCAACCGATCGTCGA
This sequence comes from Methyloglobulus sp., assembly GCA_044227425.1. GTDB lineage: Bacteria > Pseudomonadota > Gammaproteobacteria > Methylococcales > Methylomonadaceae > Methyloglobulus. The sequence continues at coordinate 433 of JBGAWU010000123.1, read as the reverse complement.
TTTTATGGTTTGGCCTAAATCCAAGCCGTAATCGGCGTGACCGACCAGTAACGCCAGTTCCATGACCAGCATGGCGGCAACCCAGACCCAAACGCCCGCAGGTATGAAAACCCGCTCGGATGCAGGCGTCAACGGGGTTTGCCGTAAGAGCATATAACCAAGATGCAGCACCAAAATCCAGCCGATGACGGGAGCCAGGATATACAACCCACCGACCAGATAAAACAGATAGGTGCGCGTAATTGAAAACCAGATTACGCGTTCAGCAAAATTTTGCGGAGCAAGTTCTTGCGTGTCCATAAAATGCCCATCCCGAATAAACTGATGACGGTTGCAGCGCCTGCACCGATAAAAACGAATAACCGATTTGGCGAAGTGGGGGTACCCGGCGCATTGGGGGGGGTCAGCATCTGGATTAGCGGATAAGACGCAT
>JBGAWU010000122.1:0-6866 GCA_044227425.1 Methyloglobulus sp. | reverse complement strand
TAATGTGACTTGGTGTAAAGTCGGTATCGCGAACGATTGTTTGATGCCATGTGCCATCTTGCTCTGTGAAGTAGCTTGCACCGAAATAGATAGCAACGCCGTAGCATACTAACCATGTCCAATGTGTAAAATGTCTTCTCAACTCTTCACGTGGAGTGATTGACATAACTTTGCGGTCACGAGATTTCCAGAGGTAACCCCACAGAATACCTGCAGTACTTACTTCCAAAACGAACTCAATGTACAAAAAGTTCATCCAATAAGTTTCGAATTCTGGTGCAAATGAGTCCATGCCCGCTGACCAGCCATAAACACCTTCGTACCAACGAACCCATGCGTAAAATACGCAATACAACGCAACACCGAGAAACAGGTTTCTTTTGTTTAACAGCGGTGCTTCCGCAGCATCAGCTTTTACTGATTCAGTTGTAGCTGCCATTTCTACCTCCTAAAAATTATCAAAACCCCGGCATTACCGGGAGTCATTTTTTTGCATTCCCTATACTTGATCTGCATACGCTTAAAATATAATTTAAACAGCAAACCCCACCACATCCTTTAAGGTGCTAACAAAGTCTACCAGTTCGGATAAACCTGTCAAGTCTAAATTGGCTCTATAAAAGAGAGTTGCTTTTGAAACGCACCACCCCAATAGCGTAACCCCTTTGAAAATCCATTATTTCTGGTACACTTCGGCAGCATACTCAAATAATAGAAAACATTCATCATGAAAAAATTCTCTTTAATTTTCTTACTAATTGGCATTGGCTTACTTATCTTGTTAATGCAAAAGGTTATTCTGCCGCTCGTCTATAACGTCGTAAAATCTGATGCATTTCTCATTGACAGCAAAGACCAGGCCAGCCAGCTCCCGATCTCAAATTCAATGACTGACCTAGCTTTTTTATATTGCAACAACCACATTAAGGATGAACTCGGCGCGGATACGACTATAACCTTCCCCAAAAAGCCAATTAATGCCTGGAGTCTCGGCAACTATCAATACATCATTAACGCCCAAATCAATGTAACTAACTCATCAGGCTCTTCTTCAAAAAAGTACGCATGTAGAATTACTTATAAAAACGGCGACAACCAAGAAGGGGTAAATGACCCAGAAAACTGGTCCATTGAGGGTTTAGACGGACTGGACTAAATTTGTATTAACGATTGAATTTGCACTGCCAAAGCCACACACTGCAATTAAGCTACCGGCTTAACTAGAGGTTTTAAAAACATTACTTTAGGGACAGCATTAATCAGGATCGGGCTTTTGGCAATTTATTTGATTTTGCCGTTGGCACAACTGGTATTCAAGTTGGGAAGCCCAATATTTATAAGCCTGCTGAACATCGTCCCATTCGTCCATTAACCCTTTAAATGATTTACCACCGGCACGCGCGTCAACTGAGGCCATTAACAAATGACCCGTATTAGAATCCAATATCTTACCTTCGATACTGGCCTTGCCGACAAACGATTCCGTACCTATCGTTAAATGTTTCAACGCCGACAAGGTACGCGCCGAGGGGTAGATAGATGAAAATAAGTCCAAAATTACAATTGATGTCTCAACATCTGTAATTGCATATTGAACAATCAGCGTATCGCTCCCTGGCTTATTGACGAGCTTAAACCTATTTTTTAAAGCTTCTCGCAAACGATATTCAAGCAACTCCATTAACCAATGACTGTCGGCATGGGTCATTTTGTTCAATTCGGAATCCGGCACTTTTTTTATAACGACCGGCTCTAAAATAACTTTCTTATAAGACATCCAGTTAACGTCTTTTTTCCAGTAGATTAATAAAGCCTCATCGCCACCGGCTTCCTTGAGCATTGAGTAATCATAGAGAAAATCGGTTTTCTCAACATACCGCGCCTGATATGTTCTTGCACAGGAAGATATAAAAATACAAATAATTAAAAAAGCAATACGATAATTGAGAACCATCTTAAAAAAGGCTTAACTTGCTGATATATTTAAATTGCCAACAAGTCTAATCTATTTTTCAAAAGGTTTTTAAGATTTATATGACTGCTAAAAGACTATAATTCAAATTTTATCTAATCATTCAAACAGCCACATCAGAAAGCTATTCATTAAGTCAGGAATACATTAGGGATTATCACTTAACCCCTTAACTGCCGTTTAGCTTGCCAATAAAAATCAGTGCGTTAACCAAAAAGAAAAGGCCTAATCGTTTGATGATATTCCAACGATAGGCCTTGAGTCGCCATTCCATGGCTGATTGGCGGCTTTTCCCTGTACGTCCTAGTAGCGCCAACCGACTCCATTTCCCAAGAAAGAGCCTGCCGCTGCACCTAACCCTGCAGCGAGTGGGTCTCCATTACCCAGCTCATATCCGAACACCGTCCCTATTACTCCGCCCGCCAATCCTTGGTGCGAGCGACCTCCATAACCACCACCGTAATACTGTGGCTGTGGCGGATAATAATTAACCGGAGGTTGGGGGTAATAATTGACCTGCGGCTGCGGATAATAGTAGTTATTTACCTGCTGCCTTGGATATCCCCCACCCCATCCGTGATGGTGGTGGTGATGCCCCCACCCATGATGATGCCCAGGCCAACCCCACCGATAATCATCATCGTCTGCATACGCAGACGATATAAAAACCAAACTTAATCCGACTATCTTTAATAAAAAAAATAAATTTTTCATTGCTTTATTCCTCATTTTATCCATGATTGCCATCTTGTCGAACAACCACATTTCTTTTCTTTGGTAACGATTCTACAGACCCAAAATGAACGGCTGCTTAACAAACGCCCAATAAAATCTGTGGTTTTTTATTTAGCGCCTACCAGAGATTCCGTTACCTAAATACGAGCCTGCGGCGGCTCCAACCCCTGTCGCCAAAGGATTGCCGTTTCCGAGCTCATATCCAATGACACTACCGACAACACCACCTGCCAAGCCCTGATGGGACCTCGGGTCTTGATAGACAGGCCGGGGCTGCGGCCCGTAATACTGTCCTGGCGGATAATAACGCTCCTCGTGATGCCTGTGGTGATGCTTCCCATAACCGCGCCCCTCACCTCCGCCAGACGCAAGGGAAACATTGCCATGAAGGATAAGCATGATTGTTATTTGTGATAACAAGATTAATTTTTTCATATCGACCTTTCTTTATTAAGTTACATAATTAAACAATGATTTATTGCATGTAGCCGCAGAGCTCCCCGATCACCTTTGTCAACCCATTCGGTTACAAAATCGGCTTTTGCCTTGCTAAAAATTGCAGATTAAATCTTATCTGCATTGGACTTAACGATCACTTAAAGTATTGTCGTCTTACTACTTATTTTTTAATGCTCAAATTGAATGCTTGTCTCGGTAAAATTAAGCCCTTGGCATACGCTTATCTTCCAACTTTTTTAGCTGATGTATAATGATTAGATGAACCTTTAAATAAGCCATTTAACAAACCCAACATAATCTTTTAGTTCCCGGTCGATCTGATTTTCACAAATGGCAAACTAATTTCCCCCTCATCGTAAACTCTTTTTTCCATTAACTTTTCTTAACTTCCAAAATAAATGAATACTTTCATCCCAGGACAGCGCTGGATTAGCAGCAATGAAACTGAGCTTGGTTTAGGACTCATCCTTGAAGTCGCTTTCAAACGGGTCACCGTCTTGTTTCTCGCCAGCAATGAAAAACGTATCTACGCAATCGATAACGCCCCTCTTACCCGCGTCCGGTTTACAGTAGGCGACACCATTGAATCCGTAGATGAAGAAAAGCTAACTGTGACGAACGTTATCGAAGACAACGATCTGCTAACGTACGTCGGCAAAACCAGTTCGGGTGAGGAAATTCGTCTCGAAGAAATTGAATTGAACCACAACATCCAGTTCAACAAGCCCCAAGACCGGCTTTTTACGGGCCAAATAGACCCTAACGCGTGGTTTTTACTGCGCTACCAAACTTGGCTTTTCCAAAAACAACATCAAGCGTCGCCGGTTAAAGGACTTTTTGGCGGACGGACGTCGCTGATCCAACATCAACTTTACATCGCCCATGAAGCAGCCAACCGTATCGCACCGCGAATAATGCTCGCCGACGAAGTCGGTTTAGGTAAAACTATTGAAGCCGGCCTTATCATCCATCAGCGCCTTATCAACGGGCTAAGCAAACGCATCCTGATTATCGTACCGGAAAGCTTGCTGCACCAATGGCTGGTAGAGATGCTCCGCCGTTTCAATTTGCGCTTCAGTATCTTCGATGAAGCCCGCTGCCGGGAAGAAGCCGGTGAAGATGGCGTTGACCCTGACGACGATGATGCAACCGCCAAACGATACAACCCCTTCAGCAACGAACAATGCATCCTTTGCAGCCTCGATTTTTTTTCATCCCAACCTCAGCGGCAAAAACAGGTATTGGACGTCGATTGGGATATGGTTATCGTCGATGAAGCCCATCATTTGGAATGGAACCAACAGTCCGCCAGCCCGGAATACCAATTTATCGAACAACTCGGCTTCCGTTCGCCAAGCTTGATTTTGTTAACGGCAACACCCGAGCAGTTAGGCCAAGAAAGCCATTTTGCCCGGTTAAGGCTCCTTGATCCCGACCGTTTCTATAGCTTTTCCGCCTTTGTTGAAGAGGAAAAGCAATTTGAGCCTGTCGCGGAGGCCGCTAAGTTATTATTGGGCAACCAACCATTAAGCGACGAGGTACAAACACAACTCTCGGCACTACTGAAGGACGATAACGTCGCAACTTTGTTAAACAACCTGAACCATCCTGAAGCATCAGCCGCCGCGCGCGACAGCTTATTAAAAATTCTCGTCGACCACCACGGTACGGGTCGCATATTGTTTAGGAACTCAAGGCAAACCGTACGCGGTTTTCCTGAGCGCCAACGCCATTCATATCCGCTGAAGGGCGAACCGAACGAACAAGACTGGGAGAAAGATCCACGATACGGCTGGTTAGTCGAAAAAATCCGTCAGCTTTCCGGACAAAAGGCGCTTTTAATCACCAAATACGCCCAAACAGCCATTACGCTTGAACAAACCATAAAAAACCGCACCGGTATCGCCACGGCAGTTTTTCATGAAGGCATGTCGATTATTGAGCGTGACCGTGCCGCCGCCTATTTCGCCGACCATGACAGCCCAGCGCGGCTGCTGGTTTGCTCCGAGATCGGTAGCGAAGGGCGCAATTTCCAGTTCGCCCATCACCTTATCCTATTCGACCTGCCCGAAAATCCCGACCTTCTGCAACAGCGCATCGGACGGCTTGACCGAATCGGACAAAAGGAAACAATCCAAATCCACATCCCTTACCTGGCCAATTCCGCCCAGGCCGCGTTATACCAATGGTACGACGAGGGTTTGGATGCTTTCCATAGCAACAGTTCGGCAGCAACACGGGTCGCTGAGATCCTCCATAACGAAACAACGGCGGTTTTATCAAACTCTTCCGCGGAAACGCTCGCCGAATTGATCGATAAAACCCAAAAACTTTACACTGAAATAGACGCGCAGTTGCAAAACGGCCGTGACCTGTTGCTGGAATTAAACTCCTGCCGCAAAGAAACCGCTATCGATTTGATAGACCAGGTCAATGCCCTCGAAAAACAAGGTACGCTTTGGCCTTATCTGGAAGATTTATTCGAATGTTATGGCGTTGAAACAGAATTCCATTCGCCGGATTGTTTTATCCTCAGGCCCGGCGACCACATGCGGATTTCGCATTTTCCTGGCCTACAGGAAGACGGCGTCACTGTTACTGTCAACCGTCAAATCGCGCTGGCACGGGAAGATATGCAGTTTTTCACCTGGGAACACCCCACCGTCGCCTCTGCGATGGATTTGGTGCTCTCCAGCGAAACCGGCAACGCATCTATCGCTATCGTCCGAAATAACGACCTGAAACCCGGGCAATTTTTGCTGGAATGCCTGTTTATCGTCGAATGCACTGCGCCGTCGGAACTGCAAATCAGCCGGTTTTTACCGGCAACACCCATCCGCCTGCTGATCGACCAAAATTTACAGGATAAGACCCAGCTAATATCGCACCGCAGTTTGGTCGAAAACCGGACATCTTTCGACCAATTACAGCTTATCCAGTTTATTTCAAATCAGCGCCAACACATCACAAAAATGCTGAACGTCTCGGAACAAAGCGCAAAAGCAGAAATGCAGGCACTCATCGATGAGGCGGCCAACACGATGCTAGAATCACTTTCCGGTGAAATTAAACGGTTGGCGCGCCTAAAAAAGATAAATCCTTCAATCAAGACTGAAGAAATCGAACACCTTAAAAATATGACTTTATTGGCGCACGAATACATTCAAGCTGCACAACTTAGGTTGGATGCCGTACGGTTTATTATTACCAGCTAAATTATCGAAATATGCTTGAAATCGGCAAAATCAACACATTAAAAGTTACGCGGCGCACCGGTTCGGAAATTTATCTTTCCGGAACGGGAACAGGACACATCTTGCTGGTCGATAGAAAACCGCCGAATTGCCAGGTGGGCGATTCCCTCGACGTTTTCGTCTATGTCGACACGGAGGGGCACCTTGCCGCCACCACCGCAATCCCCAAAGCCTTTGTCGATGACATCGCGTGGCTGAAAGTCGTTTCGGTCAACAGGACCGGCGCATTTTTGGAGTGGGGCTTACCCAAGGATTTGCTCGTTCCCCTTGCCGAACACTATCAAAAAATGGAAGCCGATGAGTTTTATCTGGTAAAGCTTTTTCTGGATAGCCAAAACCGCATACTGGGTACTACCAGGATCGAGCAATACCTTTCCGAAGAAGGCCTTTACTTTAAAGCCGGGCAAAAAGTCTCGTTATTAATTGCTGATAAAACGGCCCTTGGT
>JBGAWU010000121.1:0-6879 GCA_044227425.1 Methyloglobulus sp. | reverse complement strand
GAACTAACCGCAAATGAATATTGCAATCGGTAAACAATCAGTTTTGTACCTGCTTGAAAAAACCGACCTTCGCCACGGAATCCTGCCCTGATTGGTTGGGCAATCGATCATGAGTGATTGCTGTGCGTTGTCTGAAGCTTATTTTTAGGGTTGGATTGCGGTTAATATGAAGTATCAAAACGGCTCATCGGAAGTTTCAACTTCTGTCCTATTTCTGCCATGTCGCTTCGCACTGTACATTGCTTTATCGGCCCTAATCATGCACTCCTCAACGCCCGTGTCTGTTGGGCGGAACATGGCAATCCCGATACTGATCGTACAACTGATATGGCCTGTTTTTATGGGTAATTGGATGGCTTCAATTTTACGCCTTATGCGTTCGGCAAGTTGCATCGCCTGTTCCAGGTTGGTGTTGGGCAGTAAAAGCGCAAATTCTTCACCGCCAATCCGCGCGAAAACATCAGTTCCACCGACTCTCGCAAATACATCAACATGCCGTATTAATGATTGAATACAATCAGTCACGGCTTTTAGGATTTCGTCTCCTCTGGCATGTCCGTAGTTGTCGTTGATTTGTTTAAAATGATCAATATCCAGCAATGCAATGGATAATGGGTTCAAGTAGCGCTGGCTGCGCATAATTTCTTGCTCGGCGCGCTCGAAAAAATACCTTCTATTCGCTACGCCTGTTAGCGGGTCTTGAAGGGTAAGCTCCTTTAGTTTTTTTTCTATTTCCTTTTGCGGGGTTATGTCCAGAAAAAACCACGCCCGCCCGAGTAATACAGAATCTTTGCCGTAAAGGACAATTGAGCGGCGCTCTAACGTCCGATTATCCACCAAGGTGATTTCGCAATGGTCGGTTAATTCAGGGTTTTCATAGAGTTCTTTTACCCGGTCAAGAAATGCTTCAGGATGCTTAACGAGTTTGAGTGAAGCCGATAAGATGGGTGTATCGTTAATGCCAATGGCGGTATTAACCTCTAAACCCGTTAAAAGCTCATTTGGAATACGCCATATATCAACAAATTTTGAATTATGGAAGAGGATAATTCCCTTGTTATCGACGACTAATATGCCTTGCGGTGAAGCTTCGTAGATTGCTTTGATGAGTGAGTTATGAAACTCAAAGTTGTACATTCGGGTTCTTCTCCTACTATGCTATCGATCCTTATCCTTAAGATTGAACGTGTGTTTTATCTTGTTAAATCATTTTTATTATTATGTTATTTTTTGGTTTGGGGACTGGTTGAAATAAGGCATGTTGCGGGTTAATTCCCTTATTCAACCAGTCGCGTATTTTCGGTTAACGGCAATTAGACATTATAAGTCGATGAAGCCGTCTTGCCGCCATGTCCCGTCCAATCAGTATGAAAAAATTTACCCCGTGGTTGGTCGATGCGCTCATAAGTATGCGCACCGAAGTAATCGCGTTGCGCTTGCAACAAGTTAGCGGGTAAGCGTTCGCTGCGGTAGCCGTCAAAATAGGCAAGGGCGGAGGAGAATGCCGGGGTAGGAATGCCCATTTCGATGCCGAAAATCACCGCTTTGCGCCAGCCTTCTTCCGCTTCGCGCATGGCGTCGATGAAAAAATCCGCCATCAGCAGGTTTTCCAGGTCGTCGTTGACCTGATAGGCTTTTTTAATGTCATTCAGGAACTGGCTGCGGATAATACAGCCGCCACGCCACATCAGGGCGATTTCACCGTAGTTGAGGTCGAAGCCATATTCAGATGAAGCTTCGCGCAACAAACGGAAACCTTGGGCGTAAGAGATGATTTTGGCGGCGTATAGGGCATTACGGATGGCGTTGATCATCGCTTGCTTGTCGCCGGAGTAGGTCTTTTTCGGTCTTGCCAGGAATTCGGCCGCTTTGACGCGTTCGTCTTTCTGTGCAGAGAGGCAGCGGGCGAACACCGCTTCCCCGATCAAGGTCAATGGAATCCCTAAGTCCAGTGCGTTGATGCCCGTCCATTTGCCGGTGCCTTTCTGTCCGGCGGTATCGAGGATTTTATTAAGTAAAGGCAGGCCGTCTTTATCTTTGTACGCCAGAATCGCCGCGGTGATTTCGATTAGGTAAGAACTCAGTTCGCCTTGATCCCACCCGGCAAAAATTTCATGCATTTCGTCCGCGCTTAAACCCAAGCCTTCGGACAATAGCTGATAGCCTTCGCAGATGATCTGCATGTCGCCGTACTCAATGCCGTTATGTACCATCTTGACATAATGGCCTGCGCCGTTGTCGCCGACCCATTCACAACAGGGATCGCCGTCCACTTTGGCGCTGATGGCCTGGAAAATCGGTTTGACATAAGGCCAGGCTTCCTTGTTGCCGCCGGGCATGATGGACGGCCCGTGCCGTGCACCCTCTTCGCCGCCGGATACGCCCGTGCCGATAAAGCGGATGCCTTTTTCTTTCAAGGCGGCCGTGCGCCGGTTGGTGTCGGTAAAGAGCGAATTACCGCCGTCCACAATGATGTCGCCTTGGGACAATAATGGTACGAGTTTGTCGATGTATTGATCGACCACTTCGCCGGCCTTGACCATCAACATGACGATGCGCGGCGAGTTTAGGTTATCGACCAGTTCCTGCAACGAGAAGGTGCCGATGACTTGCGTACCGTTGGCAGGCCCTGCCAGGAATTCTTCAGTAGTAGCGCCGGTGCGGTTATGGACGGCGACTTTATAGCCGTTGTCGTTCATATTGAGCACTAAATTTTGCCCCATTACTGCCAAACCGATGAGTCCGATATCTGCTTTCATGTCTATTTCCAAAGGTAAATACTGTAGTCAATAACGTATGGTAGCACGGATCCTGATCGTTCTGAACCTGTACTGACGCTAAAATGAAATTTGAAATTTAGCGGAATAGACGCAATTAACTCTGTAAATCATGTTCAAACACCGTTAAGTGGGCATTTCAAAAGGGTACAGGCTGTTATTCGTAAAGGACGGCAGTGCATTCTTTGGGCAACGGGATTTTAGGGGCGGGTGGTTTTGGCGTAGGGTGTTTGGCTTCGTAAGAAAACCACCAGGCCAAATCGCCGCCGCAACCGTCCCCGGCAGGAACGGGTTCCTGTTTTTCGCAATACCGGTTACTGGTCGGGCATTTCAAACGGACATGGAAATGGTCGTCGTGCTTATACCAGGGGCGGATTTTTTGCAGCCAATCGCGGGCTGTTTTACTTTGGCAAAGTTCTTTTTTGATCACCGCATTCACGAAAATCCGGTCTACTTCCGGCATACGGGCAGCAGCTTCAAGGATTTTTGCATTCCTGGATGACCATTCAGCCGGTTTGACGCTCTCGGTTATAGGATTGACGACCGAAGGTGCACCCCACGTTTCCCGTTCGCTGGAACTGAGTTCTTTTTTTTCGGCATCGTCGGAAAGCAAATACCAGATATCGACATCAAGCCCGGTCTGATGGCTTTTATGGCCGCTGACAGTAGGCCCGCCGCGCGGCTGGCCCAGGTCGCCGACCAACAATGTCCCCAGCTTTTCGGCTTTGGCGGTTTGTCCCAATACTTCAATAAAGCCTATCAGGTCAGGATGGCCGTAAAAGCGTTTTCTGGATAAGCGCATCACTTGATAACCATTGCCGTTGATAGGTAGTTCCGAAGCGCCCCTCAAACAGCCTGATGTGTATTTGCCGATGCTTTCCGCGGTTTTGCCTGCGGTTGGTTTATCGACCTTCGACCAAATCTGTGCATCCGTTTGAGCGTGAATCGTTGAAAAATAAAACAATAGCACGAAAAAAAAGCGAAGTTTCATAAGCGATGCGCCTCGTTCCTTGTTTGCGGTTGAACAATATTTTGCGCGATTGTACTACCAAACCGCGACTTTAATTCCGAATTTCAGTTGCGGCGCATCGCTATCAACACTGATGCAATTAGCAAATACCTAAGGGGATTTGGAGTGGCTAAATACCAACCGATAAGCTCGAATTGTAGGAGACGACAAACCAGTGGATAACGCCATCATACCCTCAAGGGCACAAGTGCCAATTTTCATCCTTGGAGAACGACAGCGTTTTCCGAACCATCCGCCCGCCCGACCCGCGGCGCAGGGTGTTGTTCCAGCGTTCCATGTGGGCGGTTTCATCGGACTCCTTGCCGACACTCTGGTGCCGCGCTTCAGAAAAGATACTGGCGTAAGCCTTCCAGAAGTCGCTGAAGGAGCGGCAACTGCGGTAAGCGTTGGGTATCTTCCAAAGCTTCCTGCAGGTCGCCTCGGTCTGATCGCCGTTGACGTATACCCAGAGGGCACAAGGGTCACGACCTGCCGGATCCTCCGGTATTTATGACCTTTAGGTTACAGCGCCATCCACGTCCACACCTTGTCGCGCTGTTTTGGATGTAGCCGCAGACCTCATCCAACTCCAAAACATCGCCAGGCCGCGCATTGACCAAGCTGTCAGCCACCTTCGGCAAGCACCGCAGTCTTTGCAGGGGTATTGCTGGTTGCCGCACACGTTGCGCCCGTTCTTGACAAGATTCCCGCTTTGGCAAGAACGACATTTGTACTTCACGATCATTTTTATCATGGGCTTATGGTAAATTTATAATGTAACTTATCATTTAAAATTTAGCCACTACCAACAAGCTTTATCCTGATTTCTTTTTGTTCTCGTCCCAATTTCACGGACACTCCACTAAGCAATTTTTTTAGTTTATAGAGTACATCTTTCAACCCGGAAAATAATCCGAAATTAATCGATTTCGGCTTGAATTTTCATTCCAAGAAATAGTTTGAACCCATTTCAAAATAGCTTCGACTCAATGATCGATGGCGAGCTATAACCTAGCCATCTTTACACTCACCTAAGGTTACAAACGATTATTTTTCCGCAAAAACGGTAGGATTTTAGTCGTTAGCTGAGATACTTAAAATCTACAAGGTGAGTATTTTAATACTTACATACATGTTAGCTATCGGATAAGGATTCAATTTATTTAAGAATTTATTTTTAAAAAATGTTGGGTGTCACTTGTTAAATCTGAAAAGAATTTAGAACCAACCTATCTGTTTTCCCAGCATCGATGCTTCAAGTGATCCCAATTGATCAACCAAGTTTGGAGTATATGGTCATGAATAGAATAAACTGTTTTTTAAGGGCGGCGCTTTTAGTGCTTTGTTATGCCGTATCCGATCATGCATTTGCAATAGACAGCGACGGTGACGGTATCCTTGATACTACCGATAATTGTACTTTTGTCCCCAATAAGAATCAGAAGGACACGAATACAAATGGTTTCGGCAATGCTTGCGACGGTGATTTAAATATCGACGGCATTGTGAACATGCTGGATTACGGCTTATTAACAAAAGCCATCGGCAAGCCTTTACCTGATGCAGATTTTAACGATGACAACGTTGTCAACGATTTTGACGTAGCGTTAATTAAGCAATGGCTTGGTAAACGGCCTGGCCCGGGGGCTGTGCTTACTGCTGACTATATTGCCTCAACGGGTCATGGCATGATATTTGATAAAACGATGCGCAATCTCAACCTCGACCCCATTACACTTAGAATTATGCAGGCGCGGATGATAAGGCTGCTGACCAAAGCGTTGCCTAATTTAGATGCTAAAACTGCCGATTTCGTCAAAGCCGTTGACACTGCAATAGTACAAGCAAATAACGACCGGGCGACCCTGATGTTCCTCCAAGCCGCAAAAATCAACCGAATGCTCGATGTAGCACCAAAGAACGTGCAAATCCGTTTCCGTTGGCGAAATGACGCTATCCTTGGTCAAGCCAGGCAACGCTACAACTATAGATTAGACCAAATCAACCCAGGCGTGATTGAGTTGCTCAGGAGTGGAGGACTGATTCCCCTAACAACCCCTGATCCGATAAGATATATTAATGAATGTCGCGCACAGGATGTGCCTATACCGCCGGATTTCGCGCCGATTGGGACTGATTGGCAATATCAAGGCGACCTTACCTACAATATTCTTTCCCCTGGAGTACAAAACACAGCGTCTGTTTACACTTTTAGCGACCCCTTACTTCGAGGAGCTTGTATAGCATTACCACGGGGTGAAACCAACCCTATCACTGGTACATTTACCCCTGGTGTCGCTGGTATCATTTGCCAAAGCGCCTCGACAGGCCGCGCCTGTTTCTGGGATAACAAGGACAACCGTCCCAATAGTTTCGGGGATAGATTTGATTGGACTGATCAAAGTATGGAAATCTTGACGATGCAAAATGGGGACACGCTAACTGGATGCACCGGTTGCCATACCGGGAATAACGTATTTCTTATGTCGCCTGATGACAGTACGTGGGCGAAGGTCTTGCGAGGGCCGCTCAGTGGGCCTCGTCTAGGCACATTTACAACGCGGATCGAAAGCGCTTCCGGCATCCCTGACCTAGTGGCTCATTATACGCCAGTCAGCTCTCAGACTAGTTGGGTAAACGCCCGCTTCCCATCCCCGACAGACCCGTCACTTGAACCTTGGCGAAATTGTACGGGATGCCATGAAGAACCAGCACCCGGCATCAGAGGTGCGTGGATAAACTTGGAGGGACTAAGAGGAGGAAGGCGACTAATGCCCCCGGATTGCGGTTTCGAACCCTGTTATGGTACTCCCTGATCTTAAATGGAATAAAATTCGTACCAAATGGGTTTAGTATTCGGAGAAGTGGACAGGATCACTGGATCCTGTCTAAATTTTAAAATTCAATCCTTTTGGCTCATTTTAAACATAATCAAATGAGTTTGGGGTAGTCATATTTCGAATGTCCGTTTAGCTATCTTTCAAGATTGGCTTTAGTAAAGTCCGACCGTCAGCAGTTGGCCGATCTTCCTGAAATGGTTGATAGGAGCCACAGTCTCCTTTGGAGAAACGATAATTATTTTATAACTAATTG
>JBGAWU010000120.1:0-6883 GCA_044227425.1 Methyloglobulus sp. | reverse complement strand
TATTCAAAATACTCAGGTTAATCAATAGAGCTGCAACTATTAACTTGATTATTCTTTTTGAAACCATCTAATTTCTCCCATCCTAAGCAAATATGATGCCGAAACCATCAATGTTTGTTACATACCCCAATGTACCCGTAAATCACAGAATCATGCACGAAGGTTCATGGCGGGTAAAAAAATATTGGGAATATAAGACCCTGCTTAAGAAAATAGCTGTCCCTGCCAGTTAAATGGTTAAACCTGACAATATTTTCAAACAGTTATGATTTTTCAGCGAGTAATAAAGGTGGGATTAAAAGCTTACCGTAGATAGAGAGAAAAAGACTTTTCCTCTATCTTTTGTTTGGGCCGCACGTTAAAAACCCGCGGATATTGAAAATACGATAGTTCCTTTTTGGTTTGATGGATGGTCGTGAAATACTAACTCTTCACCTGCATTTGTTTCCTTGGCTTCGTAATACCGCAAATCCAGTGCAACAAATTTATAGCGTCCTGTGAAGCCAAAATTCCAGTAATAATAATCGGAAGACAAGACATCTTTGGTATTGGCGTAACCGAAACTGCCGGACGTTTCCAAAAAATCAGTGATGGGGTAACGCCCGGTCAGTTCGTAGTTATAGTAATCGCCCGTAAGCCCATAAAAATCCTTGGCATAAGACGTTTGCAGGCTGAGTAAATCCTTGTAGTGAATGAACAAATAAAATTCGTCGTAATCGGCTTCAAGCCCGAAGATTTTTCCATCGTAGAAGTAGTGGGAATACTGTAAATTCATTTGCCAATCGTCGGCCAATTTAAAATTCCAGCCCGCATAAGGGATTATTTCGACTTGAGCCGGATCGGCGAAAGGGATAGGGAAATCGGGGTCATCCAAATCGCTCAGCCCGATGTTAAAACTGGATGCGGTTACGCCGGTAAAAAAACCGATTTCGTGCTGATAATCAAGATTGGCTTGAATGGCCGGCTTGTTGTTGCTTTTAGAATACATGCGCCAGACATAGTTGGTTGTGCCGGTAATGGTTCCGTGGATTTCTGCCGCCGCAACGCCTGCGTAACAAAAGAGGGCAAAAAAGCTGAATAACTTAACGTACGCGCAAAAGATATTCCGCATTGTTATTGAACAATTCCTTTCAAGATTCCAAGAGAACATCTTTCTCATTAACAAACAATTACCTGTATTTTATCCATCCAAGCATTAACACTCAATTAATTTACTATTAAAAGGATGTTCTGCATTCTAAAATCCTCTTTATTGAATTTGTTAATCGCCCCCCTTCCCGATACGGCCTTCCCTGTATAGTTTATAGCGATCCTTATTTAAGCCACCAATATTTTTCCTATAACATTCAGTGCGCCATGAATCATTGCAATAGCTGGCGGGGTGGGGGTTCATTAAAACGTCACCTAGCCGTGCTATCGTTGTGCCGACCATTCAGGACAGGCTTGTGGAAATAACTTCTTAGAAACTGCCGGATATTGCCTTGCAGGTTATAATAGCGACAATTGTTTTCAAGATGAAATTATTATGCCGGATAACCCAATAACATCTGTTGACCAAGAAAAAAAGCAACGCCTGTTATTCATTTTTGAACGCTTATTACCCTTGGTTGACACCCTTGCTGATAAACTTCGATTAGTCCTGTTCTTAGGGGTGTTATCGGCTATATGGCTGGTTGTCTGGTTTTACTTTTTGAAACATTTTTCTATCGGCATCAGTGCGGCTGCCGGTATTGCCGCCATTTTACCCTCCCTTATTCTTGCCAGATTCTGGTGGGCATTGGAGGAGTTAAAAAACCTGCCCAACATCACAAACCAAATGATGGGGGATGCAAAAGCCGAATTCCAGGACTCATTACTTAACCTGCAATCAGGAAAATTACCGAAACTTGGTTTTTTCAGCGCCGGGAAAAGCCTTTGGTCGATTGGCGCGATGGCGGCTGAAGCAAAAGAACTGTTGGGCTCATATATCGGTATAGCGACTTTGGTGAATCCAATTATGCTGGTTTTAGGCGCTATTTCGTTTACTTGCGTTTTTCTGTTGTTTTTTGTCGGCATCGTCCTGGCCCTCTTCGTTTGATTATCATTTCAGTTATTATAAAAAATTTAATTCATGCAAATAATCGCCATCTACCCCGGTACGTTCGACCCCATTACCAATGGTCATCTTGACCTAGTCGACAGGGCTTCCCGGCTTTTTCATAAAGTGATCATTGCGGTTGCCGTCAACGCAGGTAAATCGCCTTTGTTTTCTTTGCAAGAACGGGTAAATTTAGCTGAAAGGTCTGTTTCACACCATGCCAATGTCGATGTCATCGGCTTTGATAACCTGCTGGTCGATTGCGCAAGACAGAAAGGCGCTACCGTCATCCTGCGTGGACTCCGGGCGGTGTCGGATTTCGAGTACGAATTTCAAATGGCAGGCATGAACAGGAACCTTGCCCCCGAATTGGAAACATTGTTTTTAACGCCGCCCGAAAAATATACATTTATCTCTTCGAGCGTTATCAAAGCGATCGCCGAATTGAACGGCGACATTAAAACCTTTGTACCCGATTGCGTCCATCAACAACTCATTAAAAAATTTAACCTAGAGCACCATTAAGAATGTCCTTGATAATTTACGATGAATGCATCAACTGCGATGTCTGCGAACCGGAATGCCCGAACGGGGCCATTTCACAAGGTGAAGATATTTATGTTATCGACCCCCATTTATGTACGGAATGCGTAGGCCATTATGACTTACCACAATGCATTGAAGTGTGTCCGGTCGAATGCATTACGAAAGATCCCGATAATAATGAAAATTACGAAACCTTGTACCAAAAATATTTGAAGTTAACGCAAAAAGGATCTTAATTTTTTTGTAAACTCGCCTATCTTCATTAGCTTTCAACCATAATTACAAGTTGCCCACATTGACGGAAGGTTAAACCGGCAGCTTTCAGGATAAATTGCATGAGATATTTTTATCAACGTTTTTCCAACCCTGACAATCGCTGCCAAACACGACGCTCCGGTTTGTTTTTTATGCTAAAAGCCGCCGTTTTTTTTGCCGTCGCAGCTATCAGTCCGATGTCATTTGGGGCTGCAAAGCCAACCTTAAACGACATCGAACACATTATCGTCATATATGCCGAAAACCGTAGCTTCGATAACCTTTACGGGTTATTTCCAGGCGCCAACGGCGTCAAACAAGCAACACCTGAACAATATACCCAAATCGACCATGACGGTAAGCCGTTCAAGGAATTACCGCCCATCTGGGCAAGCGAACCCGACAAACCGCCGCTTTTCGAACGGCTTGCCAACAAGCCTTTTCAAATTGACCGTCCGTCATTAAACTTGCCGTTATCAGTCAGGACGCGGGATCTCGTCCATCGCTATTATCAAAATATCGAACAAATTAACGGCGGTAAAAACAACAAATTTGCAGCGATTTCCGATGCTGGCGGGTTGGTCATGGGCTATTACGACGGCTCGAAATTACCGCTATGGAAATGGGCGCAGGATTACGTCCTCGCGGATAATTTTTTCATGGCAGCTTTCGGCGGCTCTTTCTTGAACCATCAATGGTTGGTGTGCGCCTGTACGCCGTACAACCCCGCGGCTTCAGAAGAAGAACGCGCCGTACTGGATGAACACGGTTTTTTAAAACGCAACCCCGACTCCCCCCCTTCAGCCATGTTCGGGGCGCCGAAATTAGAAAGCGGCGAATCATCTTATACGCCGGATAGCTTTGTCATTGGTCCTATGCAACCGTCTTATCAGCCATCAAAAATTCCACCACCGCCCCAGGGCGACAACCGCTTATCCGACCCCGCGAAACAACCCTTACCCCCTTTAACGGCCAAAACAGTCGGGGACACGCTCTCCGCCAAGAATATATCGTGGGCATGGTACGCTGGCGGTTGGAAGCAAGCTTTAGCCGACGGCATGCAAGCGCCTGATATCAAACGAAGCGTGATTTATACCAATCAACCGGGAACGATCAACTTCCAACCCCATCATCAACCGTTCAACTACTACGCACGGTTTGCCCCAGGCACACCGGACCGCGAGCTACACTTGCAGGACGGCGACGATTTTATAAAAGCGATAGAGGACGGTACATTGCCGCAAGTTGCTTTTTATAAGCCGACTGGTCAATTGAACGAACACCCAGGCTACACGGATGTCTTATCCGGCGACCAACATCTGGACGAAATACTGACCAAAATTAAAAAAAGTCCGCTCTGGAAAAAGACAGCCGTAATCGTGACTTACGATGAGAACGGTGGTTTTTGGGACCATGTTGTACCGCCCAAAGGCGACCGCTGGGGGCCGGGAACCCGCATACCCGCGCTTATCATTTCGCCTTTTGCCAAACGGCATTTTATCGACCATACCGTATACGATACGACTTCGATAATTAAATTCATTACCTTACGTTTTGACCTGCAACCCTTGCCGGGTGTCCGTAAAAACGCGGGCGATCTGCTTGACGCGTTTGATTTAAAAAAAGAAGAAAAAAAGTAATCCGTAACATTTATTGTCTAGCAGGCTGTTAAAAAACGTCATGACCCTAAGCAAAGATACGGCAATTGCGAACGAAATTGTAGGGCAGCAACCTGCTTGGCCAGTGCCACGTTTATTTCTTACAGCAACATGGTTAGTATTCACTGCCCTGTGGGCGATTACAGGCAACGCCGTACCCAAGGTGGCTATCGCTTCAGCCCATCCACTGGCGACCGATGCAGGTTTTGAAATTATCGAAAAAGGCGGGAATGTTTTCGATGCCGCAGTAGCGGTAAGCGCCGTCCTGGCAGTCGTCGAACCGGTAGGTTCCGGCTTGGGAGGCGGCGGTTATTGGCTTCTGCATCGGGCTAAAGACGGCTTGGAAGTAATGGTTGATGGTCGGGAAAAAGCGCCTTTAGCTGCCCATAAAACTCTATTTTTGGATAGATCGGGGAAAGTTATCCCTGGATTATCACTCGATGGCGCATTAGCTGCCGCCATTCCCGGCTTGCCTGCAGGTCTTGTGCACCTTTCCGAAAAATACGGCCAACTGCCGCTATCGGAAAGCTTAAAACCCGCCATCCGCCACGCCAAAAATGGCTTTCCGGTAACTCGTAAACACGTAAAAATGCTGGGCTTTCGTGCCGAAGCGCTTAAAAAAGACCATTACACTTCCGCAATATTTCTACCCCAGGGAAAAGAACCCCGTGTTTTTTCGATTTTGAAACAACCAGATTTGGCGGAGACATTAAGCCAGATCGCAAGCGCGGGAAGGAATGGATTTTATGATGGCGATGTTGCCGAAAAATTGGTCAACAGTGTACGCAAATCCGGTGGAATCTGGAGTCAGCAAGATCTCGATGCTTATCGCATCATCGAACGTGAACCTATTAAAGGAAATTACCGTGGCATTGCCGTTACGAGCGCATCGCCCTCGTCCTCCGGCGGCATCGTCCTCGTAGAAGCCCTGAATATCCTTGATGGTTTCGACTTAACCAAAGTCGATGGAATTACCCGAAAGCATCTCATCGTAGAAGTCATGCGTCGGGCTTATCACGACAGGGCTTTGTATCTTGGCGATCCCGACTTTATAGACATTCCCACCAAACGTCTACTCAGTGCAGATTATGCCGCAGGATTACGAAGCGCCATAAGGAGCGATAAAGCTTTACCGAGCGTATTTTTATCTGGCGACCTGTCGGAACAAGCCCAAGGAACGCAAACAACACATTTCTCCATCATCGATGAAGCAGGCAACCGGGTTGCCGCAACCCTTAGCGTCAACAGGCCTTTTGGCGCCGGACTTGCGGCAGAAGGTACAGGCGTCTTACTGAACGACGAAATGGATGATTTTGCCAGTCTGCCCGGCGCGATGAACGGCTATGGCTTAATCGGCGGCAGCGCCAATTCGATTAAGCCCGAAAAACGGATGCTTTCCAGTATGACGCCGACTTTTCTCGAAACCCCAGATCGAATCGGTGTGCTCGGGACGCCGGGCGGCAGCCGTATTACTTCGATGGTTTTATTGGCTGTTTTAGATTTTGCCAACAGCAACAACCCTGACTCCTGGGTAAAGGTTCCGCGTTTTCACCACCAGTTTATTCCCGATGTAGTGGAATATGAACAAGGTGCGTTTCCACCGGATGAGCTTAAAAAATTAACGGCCTTAGGCCAACACCTGAAGGAAAGCAGCCGCCGCTACGGCGATATGCAAGCCGTCCAACTTAATAAAATAACTCGCGTATTGACCGCAGCAAGCGACCCGAGAGGCGAGGGTAAAGCATTGGTAAAACCTTAGTGGAAAACCGTTCCGTCAAGGTTTGGCTTGGCGATATTGAAAGCAACGAAAAGGCGTATCCGACACATTGGTCAATGCTTGATAAGAACGAACGGCAACAGGCGAATAATTTCAAAAACGACCCATTACGTCAGCGCTACGTCGCCATTCATGCCAAATTGAGGGTTTTGTTGGCACAAACGGTCGATGTCGATCCATCAGGGCTACGGATTCTTAAAGCACAACATGGCAAACCTTATCTTGCCGATTATCCTGATGTAGCTTTTAACTTATCCCACACCGCAAATATGATGGCGGCGGCAATCGCTTTCCACTATGAATTAGGCATCGATATCGAATGGTGCAAACCCAGGACGAATTTATCGGCTTTGGTCGAAAAATGTTTTGCCGATGAAGAAAAGCGCTATTGGCAGCAACTGCCGGATTCGAAGAAGTTACTCGAATTTTACCGGTTCTGGACTCGAAAGGAGGCCTTCGTCAAAGCTACCGGTAGAGGAATCGCATTAGGTTTAAAGCAGTGCGTGATCAACCCAAACAAACCAAGTGAATTCCTGAAGATTCCGGAGGAATTCGGTCCATCCTCCGATT
>JBGAWU010000011.1:0-15492 GCA_044227425.1 Methyloglobulus sp. | reverse complement strand
ATGGCGCATTACGTCGGAACCGATTTGCTGTTCTTTTTGATCATAGAGTTGCCCAAGAATTTCAAGGATCCGAAGCCGCAACGTCGGTTCTTGCAAGCGCTTGTCTTGGTCGAGCATTTTCTGGATCGGCACTTCGACATTAAGGTCCTGGTAGAGGTGATCTTCAAGCCCTTTAATATTCCATTGCTCTTCCATTGTTTTTAGCGGAATATACTGGGTTATCAGGTTATTGACCACATCCTTCCTGATTTCCACAATGATTTCAGAGATTTCGCTGGCTTCCATCAACTCATTGCGTTGTGCGTAAACCACCTTACGCTGATCGTTGGCAACATCGTCGTAAGCCAAAATTTCTTTACGGATATCAAAGTTACGGTTTTCCACCTTGCGTTGTGCATTTTCAATCGAACGGGTTACCCACGGATGCTCAATCGCCTCGCCATTACCCATACCCAGTTTTTGCATTAATCCGGCGACCCGGTCGGAAGCGAATATCCTCATAAGGTCATCTTCCAACGCCAGATAGAAGCGTGACGACCCAGGGTCGCCCTGACGTCCTGACCGGCCGCGTAACTGGTTGTCGATACGGCGTGATTCGTGACGTTCCGAGCCGATCACATGCAAACCGCCTGCCGCTACAACTCGGTTGTGACGATCCAGCCATTCCCCGCGTACCCGATCTTTGTCCGCTTGATCGGCGTCTTCGCCCAAGACCCGCACCTCGGCTTCCAAATTGCCGCCCAGCACAATATCCGTTCCACGACCGGCCATATTGGTCGCAATAGTCACAGAACCCGGCTTGCCTGCTTGCTCGACAATATGCGCTTCCCTTTCGTGTTGTTTTGCATTCAATACTTCATGCGGTACGCCTAAATTTTTTAGCAACTCGGACAGGCGTTCGGAGTTTTCGATAGAGGTTGTTCCAACGAGTACCGGCTGGTTGCGTTCAACACATTTCTTTATATCTTCGGCAACGGCGTTATATTTTTCGGTTGTCGTCAAAAACACCACATCGCCTAAATCTTTACGCACCATCGGACGATGCGTAGGGATGACAACAACTTCGAGTCCGTAGATCTTATTCAACTCGAATGCTTCAGTGTCTGCCGTTCCGGTCATGCCCGACAATTTTTCATAAAGCCGGAAATAGTTTTGGAAGGTAATCGAAGCCATCGTCTGATTTTCATTTTGGATGGTGACGTGTTCTTTGGCTTCCACCGCCTGGTGCAAACCTTCCGACCAGCGCCGTCCCAACATGATGCGTCCGGTGAATTCGTCAACAATGATGACTTGACCGTCTTTAACGATATAGTCCACATCTTTTTTGAACAAGGTATGCGCCCGCAACGAAGCATTAAGATAATGCATTAACCGGATATTCGTCGCATCGTACAAGCTGGTACCTTCCGGCATCAAGGCGTGTTCGACCATCAAGTGCTCAACACGCTCGTGGCCTTTTTCAGTCAAATGGACTTGGCGTTCTTTTTCATCAACCCAATAGTCGCCATTGCCTTGCTCTTTTTCTTGCTGGGTCAAGTAAGGAATAATGGCATTGGCTTTTACATAGATTTCGGTGCTTTCTTCGGTCGCCCCGGAAATAATCAGCGGCGTCCTCGCTTCGTCGATCAGAATGGAATCCACCTCATCCACAATGGCAAAATACAGGCCGCGTTGGACTTTTTGATCCAGGCTGAAAGCCATGTTGTCCCTGAGATAATCAAACCCGAATTCGTTATTGGTTCCGTAGGTAATATCGGCAGCGTATGAGGCTTTCCTTTCATCATGTTCCATGTGGCTGACGATTACGCCCGTTGTCATACCTAAAAAGCCGTAGACCTTTCCCATCCATTCGGAGTCGCGCCGGGCGAGATAATCGTTGACGGTCACGACGTGTACGCCTTTCCCCGGCAAGGCGTTGAGATAGGCCGCCAAGGTCGCCATCAGCGTTTTACCTTCACCGGTCTTCATTTCCGCGATTTTGCCGTCGTTCAATATCATGCCGCCGATCAACTGCACATCGAAATGGCGCATTCCCAAAACCCTGAACGAAGCCTCCCTGACTGCAGCAAACGCTTCGGGAATCAGGTTATTGAGCTTTTCACCTTTAGCCAACCGGTCCCGAAAATCTTGGGTTTTAGCCTTTAATGCATCGTCGCTAAGCTTTTCGTATTCGGCGCTTAATGCGTTAACTCTTTTGACGAGTTTCCTTTTTTTCTTAACAAGTCTGTCATTGCGGCTTCCAAAAATTAGTTTAACCAGCTTGTTCAGCATATTTATTTCCGACGTGAATGGGGTAAATTGAACCAAACCGCTGATTATATACTGTCTGGCATTTTTGGTACACTTAACAGCTTTTGTTGTAAATGAAATCAGCAGGATATTAATTCCTGATTTATTTATGGGGACTAGTACCCAATAATCAAGCTTACAGTTACATTAATCGCTCACGGATATGACATTC
Organism: Methyloglobulus sp.; assembly: GCA_044227425.1. GTDB lineage: Bacteria > Pseudomonadota > Gammaproteobacteria > Methylococcales > Methylomonadaceae > Methyloglobulus. The sequence continues at coordinate 13,031 of JBGAWU010000011.1, read as the reverse complement.
CAAAGAAATACGCCAACTTCCGTCCATCAAAAAAGAAAGTTAAAAGCCTTATCAAAGCTTATTTCAATAAGCTTTCTTGTTATTTTTTTGGCTATTCTGACGCACTACCGCAAAGACTCCCCCGCTACGCCGGTATCGACCGCAGAAAACTCAGATCTCACGAGTTTAGATAAATTCAAAAGCGCGCTTGACAATCAACTAAGCAATATCCAGGTTAAACAGGCTGGAAAAATCGTTAAAATATTGCCAGACGATAAATACGGCCCGAAGCATCAACGTTTTATTGTGCAATTGGATTCAGGACAGAAATTACTTATTGCCCACAACATCGACTTAGCCCCAAAGGTCGACGACCTTCAAGTAGGCGCGGCTATCTTATTTAACGGGGAATATGAATGGAATAACAAAGGGGGCGTTGTCCATTGGACGCATCGAGACCCTACCGGGTCACATCCTGGCGGATGGCTTATTTTTGGCAATCGCAAATACGATTAGCGCCATTTACTGAATAGCAAGAGAGGGGGGAAATGCACCAGTCCAGTGAAAAGTTAAGCTAACCGGACTGATGCTGATAACTATTATTAGGCGAGTGTTACTTCTTCAGCCTGTGGACCTTTTTGGCCTTGGGTAATAATAAACTTAACTTTTTGGCCTTCGTCTAACGATTTAAAACCGTTGCCATTGATATTACGGTAATGGACAAATACGTCCGGACCGCTTTCTTGTTGAATAAAACCAAAACCTTTTTCTGCGTTAAACCATTTAACTGTACCGGTTGTCATGAGTAATCCTAAAAATTTGAATAAATAAAGCCTTAGCGGCCGATGGAGCGGGAAATATGAAAGTTACTTAATGATAAACAGGACGAGTGATACAGACAAACTTCGTAGAGATAAGCATAGTGGTAAATCAATTTCTAGCTTCTATCATGGTATTGTATATATCCACATTCTGTCAATATAAATAACCTGATTATCAAAACCGCTTATAATTTCTTTTTAGAAGTAGCGTTAACCCTGAATATCAATAAATTTTAATCGCCAAAAATTGTTCGTCTTCAAATAATAATTTGCCGTGACAACCAAGAAACTATTATTAAAAGAAATCCTTTTTCATAATAACAAGACAACAGATGGGCTTTTATTAGTTCTGAAACAGCAGCAGGGCGTTTTGGAACAGATTAAACTAGTTTTGCCGATTAATCTCGCCGAACATGTAATACATTGCGTACAAAAAAACAATAAGGTATTTGTTTTTACCGATTCAGCCAATTGGGCTTCGCAATTACGGTTTTATGCCGAAGCTATTCACGGAGTACTGGCAAAGGCTGTTCCTATTCCAGTAAAAACCATCCAAATCAAGGTTATCGATTTACCTAAACTTGCAACAAAACCGTCACGAAAAGTAAAAATTCCTTCATGGAAAACAATCAATGCAATCCGAAACCAAAGTCTTTTGATTACAGATCCTAATCTTAGACAAGCACTAAGCAGGCTAAGCAATACGCTCGAAAGGCTAAAGTAAATAAAGGGAGCTTTTAATTATTCACTTTTAGCCTTTATTTACTTGCAATTATGCGGCGGTCCTTGGCGACTCTGCAGAACGCATAAACGAAATCGGCGCTTGTTTTTCATCGTCGAATGTAATTTTTTCCCAAGCGTCTTTATCCGCCAACAATGTCCTTAGGAGTTTATTATTGAGTCCATGCCCGGATTTGTGTCCGGTAAATTGACCGATCAAACTATGCCCAAGAAGATAAAGGTCGCCGATTGCATCAAGAATTTTATGTTTAACGAATTCATCGGCATATCTAAGCCCGTCTTCATTTAGGATTTTAGCGTCGTCAACAACAATAGCATTGTCCAGACTACCGCCTAATGCAAGGTTGTTTTGCCTAAGCATCTCAATATCCCGCATAAAGCCGAAAGTCCTAGCCCTGCTCACTTCCTTTACGAAAGTTGTGGAAGAAAAGTCCATCGTTGCCGTTTTAACATTCTCGGCAAAAGCGGGATGTTCAAAATCAATGGTAAAAGTCACTTTAAAGCCGTCGAAAGGCTCAAATGAAGCCCATTTATCGCCATCTTCGACCATGACTTTATGCTTGATACGGATATATTGCTTTGGTCGATCTTGCTCTTGTACGCCGGCCGATTGCAACAAAAAAACAAACGGCCCGGCGCTGCCATCCATGATAGGAACTTCTGCGGCACTAACATCAATAATCGCGTTATCGATACCAAGGCCTGCAAAAGCCGATAGCAGATGCTCGACAGTAGAAATTTTTGTCGCCCCGGAAACCAGAGTAGTCGAAAGCACGGTTTCGCCCACATTTCCCGGTGTTGCTTGAATAGTAACTGGAAAATCCAGGTCAACCCGACGAAACCTGATCCCGGTGTCGGGTTCTGCCGGTCGTAAAGTCAGATAGACTTTATCGCCGGTATGAAGCCCTACGCCTGTTGCTCTAATCGTGTTTTTCAAGGTTCGCTGTTTAATCATGTTTAAGCCTATATGTAAAGATGGGTAATCTTACCACAATCAGACCTTAAGATTGGGTTAACCGGATGATTTTCCTTTAATCTGCTTGCCGTCTTAGAAAAGCCGGAATGTCCAAATAATCCAAATCCATGTCTTTTTTTGGCTGCGCGCCAAAGCGTGTTTCCCTTGTTTCAGGCTTATTGCGCAAAATTGTTGGCTTATCCAACACACCATAGTTGATTTCGCCAACGGAGGCTTTTTGCATCAATTTATCCGCCGGCCTAATCATTTGGGTTCTTGGCAACCCCATACCTGTCGCCACGACAGTGACTTTTATTTCATCGCCTAATGATGAATCCACGGCTGTTCCGATTTTGATTACGGCATCTTCCGATGCAAAGTCGTGGACGATATTACCGACTTCGTTAAATTCGGCAATCCCCATTTCCGCAGCGGAAATGTTTACCAAAATTCCACGGGCGCCTTGCAAATTAATATCTTCTAACAACGGACAAGCGATGGCTTTTTCTGCTGCTTCTCGTGCGCGATTTTCGCCTTTGGCTGAACCTGTGCCCATAATAGCCGCACCCATGCCAGACATCACCGTACGTACATCGGCAAAATCCACGTTAATTAATCCTGGATGAACAATCAGGTCGGTAATCCCTTGGACCGCATCAAGCAAAACGTCATTGGCTGCCTTAAAAGCATTGAGCAACGATGCGTTTTTTCCCAGCACAGGAAGCAGTTTTTCATTGGGTATGGTTATGACCGAATCAACATATTTTTCAAGGTCGGCAATCCCCTGTTCGGCAATGGCCATTTTCTTCTTTCCTTCAAAGGAAAACGGTTTTGTTACCACGGCAACCGTCAATATCCCCATCTCCCTTGCAATTTCGGCGATAACCGGAATGGCTCCTGTACCCGTACCACCGCCCATACCTGCTGTCAGGAACACCATGTCAGCACCTGTAATGACTTCTTTGATACGTTCCCGGTTTTCTTCCGCAGCCTGCCTTCCGATTTCGGGGTTTGTGCCCGCACCCAACCCTTTCGTCAACTCAACGCCTAGTTGAATAATTGTACTGGTATTTATTTTTCTAAGCGCTTGCGCATCTGTGTTCGCACAAATAAACTCGACGCCTTCAATATGGCTATCGACCATGTGGTTGACGGCATTGCCGCCACCACCGCCCACACCGATAACTTTAATCACCGCGTTATCGCTGCACATATCCATCAGTTCGTATTTCATTGTCACTACCCCTAGTAAATCGCTCTATTTATTAAAAATTACCCTGAAACCAGCTTTTCACTTTTGCAAAAAAACCTAATTCTTCCGCTTCGTTACTTCGAACACCGCCCTGGTGATCCCTGCCATACATTAATAATCCAACTCCTGTAGAGTGAATTGGATTTCTCACCACTTCCGCCAATCCGCTGACATTTTGCGGAACTCCCATCCGCACCGGCATGTGGAATATTTCCTCTGCCAATTCGATAAGTCCCATCACTTTTGAACTTCCACCGGTCAATACTATTCCCGCCGCTATCAACTCTTCATACCCGCTCCGTCTCAATTCCGACTGCACCAGCAGCATCAACTCTTCATATCTTGGTTCAATAATTTCAGCTAAATTCTGGGTGGAAATTTTTCTTGGCGCACGGTCACCAATGCTCGGCACTTCAATTACGCCATCGACGTTGGCTAATTGGGTAAGCGCACAAGCATAATTACGCTTTATCTCTTCCGCATTCACTGTCGGTGTCCGTAGCGCCACCGCTATATCGTTTGTCACCTGGTCACCGGCTATCGGTATCACTGCCGTATGTTTAATTGCGCCATCGGCAAATATTGCAATGTCGGTTGTGCCGCCGCCGATGTCGATCAAACACACGCCCAAGTCTTTTTCATCTTCGGTCAACACAGAATTGCACGAGGCTAACTGCTCAAGGACGATATCCTCGACTTCTAAACCGCACCGCCTGATGCATTTGATTATGTTTTGCGACGCACTTACGCTGCCGGTTACCATGTGGACGCGGGCTTCCAAACGGATGCCCGACATTCCGATCGGTTCTTTAATACCGTCCTGCAAATCGATGATAAATTCCTGCGGCAAGATATGCAGTATTTTCTGGTCTGCCGGAACCGCGACAGCCCGAGCCGAATCGATAACGCGGTCGATGTCGTATTGGCTGACTTCTTTATCCTTGATGGCAACGACACCATGCGAATTTAAACTTCGGATGTGGCTGCCCGCAATTCCTGCAAATACCGATTTAATCTGGCAGCCCGCCATCAGTTCCGCTTCTTCGACGGCGCGCTGAATCGATTGCACGGTCGACTCCAGATTCACCACCACGCCTTTTTTAAGGCCACGGGACGGCGTCGACCCTATGCCGATGACTTCAATATTCCCGTCGTTTGACAGTTCGCCGACTATCGCCGCCACCTTTGAGGTGCCAATGTCGAGTCCGACTATTAAATTTCTTTCTGTTCTCTTCGCCATTTATTTGCTCTGTGTCGTCTTGATATGACAATCTTCTGTTATTCTTGGGTCTGGGGTTTCCCCCAGTCAATCGCTTCCGCTTCGGGTTTCCAAGACACTGCGTAACCATTCGGGTAACGTAAATCGACAACCTGCATGGCCGCTAGCTTGTCCGGCCCTAAAACGGGTAAACTATCCAAAAATCGCTGCAATTTTTTTAATTGTCCTGTACGTCCCAACACAATTTCTAAACCGGTTTTAAGTTTTAATTTCCATGCTTCCCTGTCGTTTACGTTAAATTCGGCCAACTCCAACGCTTGGTCGTCCAATGCCGTTTTAACGCCTTTCATAATTTCCAGTGTTTTGGCTTCTTGGTTTTTGGGGCCTTCAACCAATAATAGTGATTGGAACTGATCAACATTACTCGGGGAAAATAATTCTCCGTTTTCTGTCAGCAAACCCTTTTGTCCCCATCTCACATAAGCCTTGCGTTCACTGACTTTAATATCTATCGTATCCGGCCAAACGCGTTCGACTGAGACATTTTTTACCCAAGCCATATTCGCTACCGTGGTATGAATAAGCTGCATGTCCGCATCAAAAATATCGGTTGTTACCAAAGGCAACAATGCCGCCTTTAATTCATCTTTACTTAAATATTGGAATACGCCTTCCGTTCTCACATAACGGATCGGCAACGATTCCGAAACCCTTTCGCTAACCGCCTGCCGACCAAAAAACCAAAGTGCCAACCCTAACAATGCAAATACCAACAGCGTTTTTGCAATTTGCATTTTTCATTTACCGGCAACTGGTTTCCAAAATTCGCCACACTAACTCGTCGAACCCAATACCTGCTTGTCTTGCCGCCATCGGCACTAAGCTATGGTCGGTCATTCCCGGTACAGTATTGATTTCTATCAGTTGCGGTTGGTTAGTTTCGTCAATAAAAACATCGACCCGCGCCCAACCTTTAATACCGATAACTTCGCCAGCCTTGACAGCCAATTTCTGTAACTGCTGCTCCTGTTCTGCGTCTAATCCGCAAGGACAATGATATTTTGTTGTATTTGCATTGTATTTGGCGTCGTAGTCATAGAATGCATTCGGCGTTTCCAAGCGTATTGCCGGTAATGCTTCTCCATCCAATAACGCAACGGTATATTCCTTACCGACTACCCAGGACTCGGCATAAACATCGCAGTTGTATTCCGCTGCCACTTCCAGCGCTTTTGCAAGTTCTTCCCGGTTACTAGCCTTGCTCATCCCGATACTTGAACCTTCTTGGGCAGGCTTTACAATGACTGGGAACCCCAATCTTTCAATGCAAGCATCCAAGTCTTCCACACCTTTCAATAAATACCATACCGGAGTCGGCAAGCCGTAGCCTTGCCAGCATAGTTTTGTACGTAGCTTGTCCATGCTTAATGCCGAAGCCAATACGCCGCTGCCGGTATAAGGAACCCCCATCACTTCAAGTACTGCTTGCAATACGCCGTCTTCGCCGCCACGACCGTGAATGATGTTGAAGACCCTGTCTACTTGTTGACCTGCCAGCGCAGTAATTGGACTGTCGGTAACATCAATTGCTACGGCATTAACCCCTTTATTCTTCAATGCTTCGAATACGGCTGCGCCGCTTTTTAACGAGACTTTCCGTTCTGCCGCCGAACCGCCCATCAATACCGCTACACGCCCAAATTGTTCAGGATTTGTTATCACTCTTTTTCCTCTCCTATCACGCAAACTTCAGTTTGCAGTTCAACGCCTTGGATATATTGAACTTTTCTTTTGACATATTTGATTAAATTTTCTATATCCGCCGCCGTTGCATTACCCGTGTTCACAATAAAATTGGCGTGTTTTTCCGATACCTCGGCACCGCCAATACGATAGCCTTTGAGTTTTGATGCTTCGATCAAACGGGCGGCGTAATCGCCTTCCGGATTTTTAAAAACAGAACCGCAACTGGGCTGATTGGTCGGTTGTGTTTTCGACCTTGTTTCCAACAGCGTTTTAATTTTCTGGATGCTTTCCGTAGAATCACCCGGTTCCAGCGCTAAATTCGCCGATAAAAACCATTCGTTTTCCGTAACTTTGTTGTTTTTTACCGAACGGTAACCGATCTCGAAATCTTGCCGCTCCCGCCGCGTAATATCGCCCCTGGCATTGAGTGTTTCAACGCTTTTCACGATACGCCAAGTCTCGCCTCCGAAAGCACCTGCATTCATCTTTAAGGCACCGCCCATTGTTCCCGGAATCCCCGCCAGAAACTCAGCCCCCACCAAACCTTCATCGATACAAAATCTGGCTACATGCGCACATGGAACACCCGCTTCAACATAAACCGTCCCGTCTTCGTTGAGCTGCATGACCTTTAACCGTCCTTTAGTATTTATCACTGTCCCTCGTATTCCGCCGTCGCGCACCAATAAATTGCTGCCGAGCCCTATCCATAGTAATGGCTCACCTTCCGGCAATCCTTTAACAAATGTGCATAAATCTTTTTTGTCGTGGGGTATATACATTCTGTCCGCCACGCCGCCGACACGCCAGCTTGTGTATTTTGCCAATGGTTCGTTTTTTAATAGTCGTCCTTTAAACTCTGTGTTACTTGCAAATGTCCTCGTCGATAATTCTTTTGCTAGCAGTTCCGGTAATTCTGCCGCTATCTGGCCGACATTGCCCGCACCCACGGTAAGGATGATGTCGTCCTCTTTAACGATCCCGGCCAGGATGGTTGCCAATTCACTTTTACCTTCCAAAAATACAGGATCGACTTTACCCCGAATACGTATCGCACGGCTTAACGCTCTGCCATCGGCACCCGGAATAACCGCTTCCCCGGCTGAATAAACATCCATTAAAACCAGCACATCGACGGTTGAAAGCACATGGACGAAATCCTCAAATAAATCGCGGGTACGAGTATATCGGTGCGGCTGAAATACAACCACAGCACGCCTATCTGGCCACGCTTGGCGAAGTGCTTCCAATGTCGCGGCTATTTCGCGCGGATGATGCCCGTAATCGTCAACCAAAGTGACTTTCCCGTTCTGAAACGGCAAATCGCCGTTTATTTGGAACCTTCGGCCTACCCCAGTGAAACCGCCTAAACTTTTAACAATTGCTTCGTCCGAAACTTCCAATTTCGTTGCCACTGCAATTGCAGCAAGGGAATTGAGCATGTTATGCCAGCCCGGCATGTTCAATGTCACGTTCAATCTGGACTGATTGCCTTTCCGTATAACATCAAACGATGTTTGCATCCCGTCTTGTATTATATTTTCCGCTCGCACATCGGCATCTTGATGGATGCCATAGGTCGTTACCGGTTTCGATATATCCGGCAGCACTTCCCGTACACCTTCATCGTCAATACACACAACCGCCATCCCGTAAAACGGTAAATGATGAAGAAATTCGATGAAGGTTTCTTTAAGGCGCTGGTAATTATTTTGATACGTCGCCATATGATCTTGGTCGATATTGGTGACTATCGCTATCATCGGCTGTAGATACAGAAAAGAAGCATCGCTTTCATCGGCTTCGGCGACCAGATAATTGCCCAAGCCCAGTTTGGCATTGACACCCGCGCTGTTCAAACGTCCGCCAATGACATAAGTAGGATCCAATCCACCTTCGGCTAACATAGACACTGTCAAGCTTGTCGTTGTAGTTTTTCCGTGTGTACCGGCAACCGCAATACCAAATCGAAACCGCATCAATTCCGCCAACATTTCGGCGCGTGGAATGACCGGGATTCGGTTTAAATAAGCTTCATCGACTTCATCATTGCTGCGGTCGATTGCACTTGAAACGACAACTACGTCGGCTTGTTTGATATTTTCCCGTTTATGGCCTATTTCGACTTTAACACCTAGCTCAACCAGCCTTTGTGTGACCGAACTTTCTTTTATGTCCGACCCCGACACCGTATAGCCGAGATTAAATAAAACTTCGGCAATCCCGCACATGCCCGTGCCACCAATACCGACAAAATGTATCCATTTAATATTCCCGAATACGCGTTTCGGTTCTAATTGAGGTGACGCTATCATTGGCCTGCCTCGTTAATGCAATAGTTCGCAACAGTTTGAGTGGCATCCATTCGTGCACAGTGCTTCGATGCTTTAATCATGTCCTTATACTGTTGGCGCACTTTTGTGATTAATTGGGTTAAGTTATCAGTATTCAATTCTTTTTGGGGCAATATGAAGCCTGCACCGGCATCAGCTAAATAATGCGCGTTGGCCATCTGATGGTCATCAATAGCATTCGGCAGTGGTATCAATATGGCCGGCACCCCCATCGCGGCAACCTCACTGACTGTCATCGCGCCCGCACGGCAGATGATAAGGTCTGCCCAACGGTAGGCTGTTACCATATCCTGAATGAACGCAACCGCTTTCGCTTTCATACCAAGTTCTTGATAACGCTTAGCAACCTGTCCTTGCATCGCTGCACCGGTCTGATGCCAGACCTCAATGCCTGATAAACTCGATAATGCATCAGGAATTGCTTCATTCAAGGCTTGCGCACCTTGACTGCCACCGATAACCAATACATGAACATCCCGCCCTTCGAGGGCTTCTTTTTCGTTCGATGTATTGTTAAAGTCTTTCCGTAGCGGATTCCCTGTGCAGTTTGCTTTAACTTCTTTCCTAAAGCTGCCTGGAAATGCTTCTAATACTTGATTGGCGAATTTTGATAGTAATCGATTCGTTGTTCCTGGAACCCTATTCTGCTCATGGATAACCAGCGGTATCCTCAACACCTTCGCCATCATACCGCCCGGGCCTGCAACAAAACCTCCCATGCCGAGCACAACATCCGGTTTGCGACGACGCAAAATGATTAATGCCTGTCCGCAAGCCTGAATTAGCTTAAAAACTGAAGCCACTTTAGAAACCAAGCCTTTACCGCGTACCCCAGCAACCGACAACCAGTCGATTTCAATACCGTTTTCAGGCACGACCCTGCTCTCCAAACCTTTGCGCGTACCTAGCCAACTGACATCCCAACCGTTGTCGATAAACCATTGGGCGACCGCTAATGCAGGAAAGACATGCCCGCCTGTTCCCCCTGCCATGATGACTATGCGTTTGCCCATTTCGCCTTTTCCAATGGTGTTTGTACATTAATAGCTGCTATTTCGCTATATACCCGATAGAGCAACGCGACTGCACAGCACATTACGATCATGCTGCTGCCTCCGTAACTCATTAATGGCAATGTCAGTCCTTTTGTAGGCAGCACTCCCATATTGACGCCCATATTGACGAAAGACTGGAAGCCCAGCCATATACCTAAGCCGTAGGCTATAAATGCGGAAAACCGCCGACCGGCCTGTTCCGCTTCAACGGCTATGGCAAATGCGCGCCAAATCAGCAGTGAATACAACGAAATCACTGTGATAACACCTAGTAAGCCTAATTCTTCTCCAATCACCGAAAACAAAAAGTCGGTATGGGCTTCAGGCAGATAAAATAATTTTTGGATGCCGCTCCCTAAGCCGACACCTAATATTTCCCCACGCCCGAAGGAAATTAGTGCCTGGGCGAGCTGGTAACCGCTTTTAAGATAATCTTTGAATGGGTCGACAAAACTGACCAATCTTGCCATCCGGTAAGGTGCAACGATTACTAGCGATGCCGCTAAAGCAGCAACTAACGCCAACAGAATAATGAACTGTTTTAACCGCGCCCCACCTAAAAACATCATGCCCATTGCAATCATCAGGATGACGACAGCCGAACCGAAATCCGGCTCCAGCAATAACAAAATACAGGCAACGGAAAACAACAATAGCGGTTTGATAATACCGTATGCGGAATTCTGTAAATTGTCCTTATGCCGGGTTACATAACCTGCCATATAGACAACAGAGAAGAACTTCACAACCTCTGAAACCTGGATGCGAACGCCTCCCAGTGATAGCCAACGGATACTTCCGTTGACTTTAACCCCCAACCCCGGGATCAGTACGATCACCAGCATAAACAGCCCCGCAATAAACAAGGCTGAACCCATTTTTTCCCAGGTTTCCATTGAGATCCGGCAAATCCCTGCAGCACATATGAGGCCAATGGCAATATGAACTAACTGTCTAATCGGATAATAAAAGCTGTCCTGTTTTTGCTCCACGCCCAAATGCAACGAAGACGATGCGACCATGACGTAGCCTATAAAAATTAAGCTACCCGTTACAAAAACCAAGATCGGATCAAAGTAAAATTTCGCTTTTTGCTGATGGTTTCGGCTGTTCATAGCGCCACTTTCGATACATCAGATTGGCTGATTGCAGATCGGTTAATCCGGTTAAGCACTGCTTCGGCAAATTTATCGCCACGGTCCTGATAGTTTTTATATTGGTCCAGACTCGCGCAGGCAGGCGACAGGAGGACGCTTTCTCCGGCCTCGGCTATATTGCCCGCAATCTCAACCGCTTCTTGCATGTTTGCAGCCTTGTAGGTCGGGACACAGCCATTCAGCGCTTGCTCTATTAATGGCGCATCTTTGCCCATGAGGATTACACTTTTAACCCTTCCTTTTACCGCAGGCACCAATTCATCCATATCGGCTCCCTTTGCGTCACCGCCGGCAATTAAGACGACGCTACGGTCGGAACCTTGTAACGCGGCAATACATGCACCGATATTGGTAGCCTTTGAATCGTTAATCCAAGTGACGCCGGCAATTTCGGCAACCCGCTGCATCCGGTGCGCCAACCCCTTAAATGATTTAAGCACATTGCACATCACGCCTGTATTTAATCCAACTGTCGTACCTAATGCCAAAGCCGCCAACGCATTTGCCGCATTGTGACGTCCTTCAAGCGGTAGTTCGGACAAGGGCATCAACGCTGTTTCGCCGTGCATCAAAAACTCTTGGTTTCGCTCCTTGCTTAACCAGAAATCGGCCTTATTCAAGATGGAAAACGTTAGTGTCTTTCTGTGTTTTTCACGCATTGCAACGACCATCGGATCGTCGAGATTGATGACCATAATGCCGTCATTCAAATAAATGCGTTGTTTTTGGATGGCATAATCCGATAAATCTTTATGCCGGTCCAAATGGTCGGCACTAATGTTGAGCACTGTCGCCGCTGTAGCGTTCAGTTGGGTCGTCCTCTCCAGTTGAAAGCTGGAAAGCTCAAGAACGTACAATTCTGCTTCATTTCCCAGTAAATCAAGTGCCGCTAAACCAAGGTTGCCGCCAACACCCGTTTTCTTTCCGGAAGCGATGGACATCTCCCCGACCATCATAGTTACCGTGCTTTTTCCATTTGACCCGGTAATCGCAATAATAGGCTTATCAACCGAACAAGCGAAAAGATCGATGTCGCATAAAATTTTGGCACCGCACTGTATCGCGTTCTGTATTGCCGGTTCTTTTAATGAAATACCCGGACTTACTATCAAATGCGAAGCCTTTGAAAATAATTTTTCATCGAAACCGCCGGTAACAACTGAACTGTTTCCAAGTTCTTTTTTAATTTGTTCCAATCCCGATGGTGCTTCCCGGCTGTCTGAAATTACAAAGCTAAACCCCAATCCTGTTAGATAGCGCGCTACCGACACGCCGGTAACACCCAAGCCGACAACCACTATACTGGATGTGGAAATATCCAGATCCAGTGCGGTTTTCAATCGCTCTTTGATCGCGTTGTTATTTAGCTTCATCTCAATTTCAGTGTCGCCAATCCGACCAATACCAAAATAACCGTTATAATCCAAAATCTTACAATTACACGCGGCTCAGGCCAGCCTTTCAGTTCAAAATGATGATGGATTGGTGCCATGCGGAAAACCCGTTTGCCGGTCATTTTGTAAGACGCAACCTGAATCATGACTGATAAAGTTTCCATCACAAATACGCCACCCATAATCACCAGCACTATTTCTTGCCGGACCAATACAGCCAATGTCCCTAACGACCCACCCAAGGCCAGTGCACCGACATCGCCCATGAACACCATTGCCGGATAGGTGTTGAACCACAGAAAACCTAAACCCGCGCCTATCAATGCGGCGCAAAATACAATAAGCTCACCCGCATTCG
>JBGAWU010000119.1:0-6975 GCA_044227425.1 Methyloglobulus sp. | reverse complement strand
GAAACCGCTTAGCGCCGATGATAGTGTGGCAGTTTGCCATGTGAAAGTAGGGAATTGCCAAGCGCCTTATCCAAAAAGCCCAAGCCAACCGCTTGGGCTTTTTTTTGCCCGGAAAATACCCGATACGCTGTCAGACCAAGCCCCTTGGCAAAACAAAATTCAGTGTCAAAACTTAATCGCTTTTAGGATGTCTACCCAGTGTGGTCACATTTATAGCCCCAATTGCTATTTCTTAAATTTGTAAGGAAAGTGCACAACTGACTTTATGACTTAATTTTTAAATGGTTGGCATTCTGCATACTTAATAACCCATGAATCCAAAAGCGCAATGGCAAAAACCTAAAAAATTCGATTGCAATTTGCTCGTTATCGGTGCTGGTTCAGGCGGTTTAGTGAGTGCTTACATTGCAGCGGCCGTTAAAGCCAAGGTAACGTTAATAGAAAAAGATAAGATGGGAGGCGACTGTTTGAATACTGGTTGCGTTCCGTCCAAGGCTTTAATACGTACAGCGAAATGGGTATCTCAATTAAAACGGTTTAAAGAATACGGTGTCTCACAAGCACAGGCTGAATTTAATTTTGGCGATGTGATGGAGCGGGTGCAATCCGTAATCAAAGCAATCGAACCTCATGATTCAATTGAGCGTTATCGCAATTTGGGTGTGGAGGTCGTAATCGGCGAAGCAAAAATCGTTTCGCCTTGGACCGTCGAAGTTACAACGCAAGGCCAAATTAGAACATTTGCTACCCGAACAATCATAATTGCAGCCGGGGCAAAGCCTTTTATTCCGTCTATTCCGGGTATCGAGCTTGCCGATCCGCTGACGTCCGATAATATTTGGAATTTACGGGAGTTACCTAATCGGCTATTAGTTTTGGGCGGAGGTCCGATTGGTAGCGAGCTGACGCAATGTTTCTCCCGGTTGGGGTGTAGGGTTATTCTGGTCGAAATGGCAGCGCGGTTATTGGTAAGAGAAGATTCAGATGTCTCCGAAGCGGTTATGTCACGATTCAGGGATGAAGGGATTGACCTTCGAATGGAACATATAGGAAAAGGATTTATTGTCGAAAACGACGAGAATATATTGCTCGCGGAGCATAAGGGCCAAACTGTTAGAATCCCCTTTGATCGGATTTTGTGTGCAATTGGGCGAAGCGCAAATGTTTCCGGCTATGGGTTGGAAGAATTAGGGATAGAATTATCACCGCGCAAAACGATAGCAACGAATGCGTTTCAGGAAACGAATTACCCGAATATCTATGCGGTCGGCGATGTAACGGGACCTTATCAGTTTACCCATACGGCTGCGCATCAAGCATGGTATGCTGCGGTAAACGCATTGCTGAAGCCCTTTAAAAAATTCCGAACTGATTATTCGGTTATACCGTGGTCAACGTTTACTGATCCAGAAGTTGCACGGGTCGGCTTGAACGAACAAGATGCCGATGAGTTTCATATTCCATATGAAGTCGTCAAATACCATATTGCCGACCTTGATCGGGCGATTGCAGATAACGAAGCGCATGGATTTGTAAAAGTGCTTACAAAGCCCGGCAAAGATAAAATATTGGGCGTAACTATCGTCGGCGAACATGCGGGAGATTTGCTTGCAGAATATGTCCTGGCAATGAAGTATGGTATTGGGTTAAATAAAATCTTATCGACAATACATATTTATCCGACAATGGCGGAGGCGAATAAATATGCAGCTGGAGAATGGAAACGGGCGCATGCGCCAAGTTATCTTTATCCTTGGCTAAAGCGTTTCCATGCTTGGCGTCGAGGATGACTTATAAAACCCTGAATCGAGCAAGAATAACAATTTAAACATTATGATGGCGATATTTCGGGTCTTGAATAAAAGCTAACCTATAAACTTTGTACTGAGAACTATTGCCTAACTTCCAGTTGAAATGAGTTATTGGAATATACTTGTTTCAAATTTAATTGACGGAGTATCCCATGGCGATCCCGACCGAGCCTATCGGCAGCATTCCAAGGCCGATAGAGTTATTGGAAATCATCAAGCGATTTCGAAGTGGACAAGCAACTGATAAGGAATTAAAGAAATCTTACGACGAAGCACTCAAGGAAACGATCCGGCTGTTCGAAGAAACGGGTTCACCTGTCATTAGCGATGGCGAACAGCGAAAACCTAGTTTTGCAACCTATCCTTTGGAAGGCCACACCAACATTGATGCAAATGGCGTAAAAATCAAATTTGCCGATGGGCATTATAGACAATTGCCGAGGTTAACGTCTGGTCCATTCCGTTACCGGCATTATGCGGTAAATTATTTGCAATCGGCGTTGTATTACGCAACTATGCCAGTCAAGCAAGCGGTTATTTCACCTTCAGCGATAAGTTTACTCTATCCTCAGGAAGGAATAAGCGGGTATAGTCGGGCACAATTTGTTAACGATTTAGTACAGGAAGTTGCGGGAGATATAAGGCTCTGTCTGGATGCGGGCGCGCATTGCGTTCAAATTGACTTCACGGAAGGCCGTTTGGCGCTCAAACTTGATCCATCGAAAGCGTTATTACGGCAATTTATCGAACTAAACAACCGGGTTCTCGATCAATTTAATCCGGAGCAAATCAAAAAAATCGGTATCCATACCTGTCCCGGCGGCGACCAAGATTCCACCCACAGCGGCGATGTCGATTATGCTGAGTTATTGCCCGATTTATTTCAGCTAAACGTAGGAAATTTCTATGTGCAATTAGCCAGCGAAAAAGATCCGTGCAGCGTGCTGGAAATCATTAAGGAAAATCTCAAACCAGGCCAGTGTGTTTTTATCGGAGTAATCGACGTATTAAACAACGAGGTCGAATCGGCAGAGCAGGTTTGTGAACGGGTTATGCAAGCAGCCAGTTATATTCCGCTGGAACAGTTGGGTACGACCGACGATTGCGGCTTTTCGCCATTTGAAGACGATACGTCAACCGGACGGGAAATTGCCTTTGCCAAAATCAGGGCAAGGGTACAGGGAACAAAAATGGCGTCCGAGCGCTTACAGGGATAATATTTATCTTAGTTAAGACGAATTTGTAGAATGAATCAACGATACGTTAACTCATTTACTTTTCAGTAAATTTACACATCTATAGTGTAGAGATTAAGCACTTATTTTAAACTAAACCGGATTTTCTAGCCAATAAATACCGTCCATCGAAACTATCTTAAAGGAATCGGGAATGATCGACTCTGCTATCAGTGAATCTGTACAAAATTATTATGGGCAAGTTCTTAAGAGCAATGAGGATTTAAAAACCAGTGCTTGTTGTACATTGGACGCCATGCCAACATTTCTGCGCCTTTTGCTTGTCGATTTGCATCCTGAAGTCGTCGCCCGTTTTTACGGTTGCGGATCGCCGTTGCCGCCTGCGCTGGAAGATTGCACCGTGTTGGATTTGGGTTGCGGATCGGGGCGGGATTGTTATTTATTGTCGCGTTTGGTCGGAGAAAACGGAAAGGTTTTTGGTGTCGATATGACGGATGAGCAGCTCACCGTGGCTAGGAGCCATTTAGATTGGCATAGCAAACGTTATGGTTATAGCCGGTCAAATGTTGAATTTCTCAGCGGACAGATCGAAGACCTGAATAACGCCGGAATCGCCGATAACTCAATCGATGTCGTGGTTTCCAATTGTGTGGTCAATCTTTCACCCGATAAACAAAAAGTATTTGCGGAAATACTCAGGGTGCTAAAGCCGGGCGGCGAGCTATATTTTTCCGATGTTTATGCAGACCGACGTATTCCCCAAACATTAAAATTCGATCCGGTATTGCTGGGCGAATGCCTTAGCGGGGCTTTATATTGGGAAGATTTCCGGCGGATCATGCACGGTCTCGGTTGTCCGGATGTGCGTACCGTCAAGCAAAATCCGATTACTTTAAATGACCCTGAAGTGGTGGATAAAATCGGCATGGTTAATTTCCGTTCGGTGACTGTCCGTGCGTTTAAGATGCCGTTGGAAGATCGTTGCGAAGATTTCGGGCAAATCGCCATCTATAAAGGGACGATACCGCAACACCCCCATGCCTTCGATCTCGACGACCATCACCACTTGGAAACCGGGCGGCCTTTACGGGTTTGCGGCAATACTGCCGATATGTTGGGTGGCAGTCGTTATGCCGGGCATTTTCAAATGATAGGTGATAAATCGGCGCATTTCGGGCTATTTGATTGCGCTCCGCCAAATACCAGTTTAAAACTGGATTCAGGGGCGGCATGCTGCTAACGGTATATAGAAAGTAAGGCAACCATGTATAACGTCAAACCTCTGCTATTAAACAATCAATTCCCCAAAATTAGACGCGGACGGATAACTACCTTGCAAATGAACTTGGGCTATCTCTGCAATTTAAGCTGCACCCACTGCCATGTGAGTGCGGGACCGAAACGCACTGAATTAATGGGCAAGGACGTTATGCTGACCGCACTCGAATTTGCCGGAAAACACAGCATAGAAACAATAGATGTGACAGGCGGTTCACCAGAGATGAATCCTGAATTCCGTTGGTTAGTCCAAACGGCTAAGGGACAGGGTTTACACGTTATCGACCGCTGTAATCCAACTATTTTGGTCGAGCAGGGTTATGAGTGGACAGCCGATTTCCTGGCCGAATATAGCGTTGAAGTCGTCGCATCACTGCCGTGCTATTTGCAAGAAAATGTCGATGCCCAACGCGGAAAAGGCGTATTTACCGCGTCCATCGAAGGACTTAAAAAGCTAAATGCCTTAGGTTACGGAAAACCAGAAAGCGGTCTGGAATTGAATCTTGTCTTTAACCCCCAAGGCGCTGCACTGCCGCCACCGCAAGCAAAACTCGAGGCAGATTACCGGCATTATCTGAATGAACATTTCAACATTCAGTTCAACCATCTGTTTGCATTGGCCAATATGCCTATTCAACGATTCGGCGCGGTGTTGATAGCCAACGGTAAACATGAAGGAGACCACAGATTAATTTTCGACAATTATCTTGCCTTACTCAAGGATGCCCACAAGCCGGAGAATTTAAAAAATGTCATGTGCAAAAATCTGATCAGTATTGATTGGCAAGGCTTTGTTTACGATTGCGACTTCAACCAAATGCTTGAAATGCCGTTAGGCGGAAGTGGAAAACTACCTATTTCGAAACTATTGGATTACGAATTCGACAATAAGCCGATCATGGTTGCTGATCATTGCTTTGGCTGTACCGCCGGACAAGGTTCCAGCTGTGGTGGGGCATTGGGCTAATAAACTCGTGTAATGACTCATGCGACTTCGGATGGCATTGCAATCTCGCTCCGTGAAATCGTCCGTTTCCATTGCTTTTGGGACTACTAGAATTCCCGTCTCGCAACGACAGTGATCTATTCACAAGGATTTAAAGTTAGAAACCAATATTAAACGTAAACGTTTGAGAGAAGCCATGATCTTTGGCGAACGAGTATTTTGATAGGCCAAAAAATTTTGAATGCACCAAAGTGACAAACAGTTCACTATAATCGCACCAAAGAAGCGCAAAAAAAGTGACTATTATTAGATTTGTCCGGTTAAAATCCGGAAAGCATTGTAAATAATGGTAAATTTATGATTGGCATAAAAGCTGCTTTTATTATCTTGAAAGACCTTCTCATCGTGTGTTGTACCTTCTCAAGGCGCGTTTCTTTTTGAAGAAGTTGCGCCTTTTTTTACTGCACCGATGGGCAACATGAGCAGCAATCGCCGTTATTAGGAGAATTCACTATGGCTTCATTATGGAATGAATACACGGTTACAGAAGCTTATGACGAAATGCGATGCTCCCAAAATCAGCCGCGGGCGTCGAGTAACCGGTTGAGCAACTATTTAGAGAGCTTGGACGTCAATGCGCTCGATGCCCGAAAGTCCGCCGCGGAAATGGCCATCATGGAGATGGGCATTACGTTTACCGTCTACAGCGATGAAGGCAATATCGATAGGGCGTGGCCTTTCGATATTATTCCCCGCATTATTGAAAACAGGGAATGGCAACGTGTGGCCGTTGGCTTAAAGCAACGGCTTAAGGCATTGAATTGTTTTATCGACGATGTTTATAACGAACAGACCTTTATCAAGGAAGGCTTGATACCCGAAAGTATTATCGCCAGTTCTTCAAACTTTCTTAAGGAATGCGTCGGGATGCAACCCAAGTACGGCGCTTGGGCCAATATTTGCGGAAGCGATTTAATTAGGGATAAAGACGGTACTTTTTATGTGTTGGAAGATAACCTGCGCGTTCCCTCCGGCGTTTCTTATATGATAGAAAACCGGGTGATTACCAAAAAAGTATTCCCGGAATTATTGCAGGATTTAGATGTATTTCCGGTTGATGATTATCCCGTCAACTTGTTTGAAATGCTGTCGTCGATAGCGCCCGACCATGCGGTTTCTCCACGTATTGCTGTACTAACACCGGGGATTTATAACTCTGCTTATTTCGAACACGCGTTTCTGGCTCAACAAATCGGTGCGGAATTGGTTGAAGGTGCCGATTTAGTTGTGCAGGACGACGATTGCGTATACATGCGCACCATTAACGGCCTGGAGAAAGTCGATGTCATTTACCGGCGGATAGATGATCGCTTTTTGGATCCCGAAGTTTTCCGTAAAGACTCCATGCTCGGTGTCAAAGGCTTGATCAGGGCGTGGAAGAAAGGCCATGTATCCTTGGCGAATGCGCCGGGTTCGGGCGTGGCTGATGATAAAGTGGTGTACGCTTATGTGCCGCAAATGATCCGTTATTATCTGAATGAAGCGCCGATACTTCCGAACGTGCCTACCTATTTATGCAGCGATCCCGAACATCTTGATTATGTGTTGACGAATTTGGACGAATTAGTGGTAAAACCGGCCAATGAGTCTGGCGGTTACGGTATGCTGGTTGGGCCGCACGCCACTAAAAAGGAAGTTGATGAGTTTCGTAATATTATCCAGGCGAATCCGCGAAACTACATAG
>JBGAWU010000118.1:0-7023 GCA_044227425.1 Methyloglobulus sp. | reverse complement strand
GAGTCCGCAGAGTTTAACTGACTATGGCGCTGTCAGCGTTGAGGTTGCACGGCAAATGCTTGTCGGCGTTTTGGCGAACAGTGGCGCCGATATAGCTGTTGCTGTTACCGGAATTGCTGGGCCTGGCGGCGGCAGCGAGGAAAAGCCCGTAGGGACTGTATTTGTCGGATGGCAAGTTAAAAACGGTTTGCCTAAAGTAGAAAAATTACAATTGAGGGGAAACAGGCGGCAGATCAGGCAAGAGACGGTTAGAAAGTCGTTGTTGGGCGTTTTGTCATTATTGGCATCAAAACATTAATATTTGATTTGATGATAGTCCGATTCAAGCGCCAGCCTATCGCTAAATTAATGAATGTATAATTTTTAGGCTGAATCAATATCTTGCATATAAAAAGCGTATGGTAATACGCGATATTAATATCAAATCTTTTTGTTTAAAAAAAGCGATAATTGACGAAATAGCCGTTTAACTATATCATTCTCAGGTTATGTCGGATCGATTGCCAAAATTCATAGATCCTTTATTGCTGGTCGATAAAAACGCCTGCCTTAAAGGTAAGTTGCCCCTAAGCACATTAGACAGGGTGCGCGAATTATTGGTTAATGATGAAGGCGAGGTGAGTTTAACATTACATTTTGGTAAAGAAGGCAAACAAGCAGTAATCGAAGGTCATATATCGGCGGTACTCCCTGTTAAATGCCAACGGTGCCTCGAAGCAATAGAGTGGCCAATAAATAGTGATATCAGGTTGGGTATTGTGAGTTCGTTTGCACAAGCCGACAAATTACCTGAGAGTTTCGAACCGTTGCTGGTGACGGATGACGGTAAAATAGCCTTAAAAAATATTGTAGAGGACGAGATACTCATTCTGTTGCCAGATATACCAAAACATTCGGAAAATTGTGCTGTCGATATTCCATCGAGTGAACAAGTTAAGGCATCGGAAAGCCCAGTTAAACCGCCAGCCAATAACCCTTTTTCAATTTTAGCTACTATAAAAAAACCGGAGACCATCAATGGCAGTACAAAAGAGTAAAGTTTCACGTTCAAGACGCGGCCAGCGCCGTTCCCATGATTCATTAACCGCAAGAACGCTTTCCCAAGATCCTTTAACCGGGGAAACACATTTGCGTCATCATGTAACACCCGAAGGCTTCTTTAAGGGTCGTCAAATTGTTTCGGTCGAATCTGAAGACTAATCCGTCAGTTTTTAAATTACCGGATAGATAGTTTCAAAAGCTTAATAACGTGAGTTTGATAATCTCTATAGATGCAATGGGCGGCGACTTCGGCATTGAGGTCACTGTTCCGGCAGCGCTGGAATGTTTAAAGGACAATCCGGAGTTAAAACTTATATTAGTTGGGGATTCGGCAGCGCTTAAGCAGCTGTTAGGCAAAAACCTATCTGTCTACCAAGATAGGTTAACAGTCCATCACGCATCACAATGCGTCGAAATGCATGAGTCCCCGTCCAAAGCATTAAAAAACAAAAAAGACTCTTCCATGCGGGTGGCGATTAATTTGGTGCATGAAGGACTCGCGGATGCTTGCGTTAGCGCTGGAAACACCGGTGCTTTAATGGCAACAGCCCGTTTTGTACTGAAAATGATACCTGGCATTGATAGGCCTGGCATCATTTCTACGCTACCTTCCATTTATGGGCATACGCATGTCTTGGATCTGGGCGCCAATGTGGACTGCACCGCGGAACATTTGTTTCAATTCGCCGTCATGGGCAACGAGTTGGTTAAGGCTGTTGAAAACATTGATAATCCAAGAGTCGGTTTGCTGAACATTGGTGAAGAAGAAGTTAAAGGGAACGAACAAGTCAAAACCGCAGCCAAATTACTGGAAAATTCATCGCTTAACTATATCGGCTTCGTTGAAGGAAATTCGCTTAATGCGGGCAATATAAAGGTTGACCTTATCGTTTGCGACGGTTTTGTAGGTAATGTCGCCCTTAAATCGATTGAAGGCGCTGCAAAAATGATAGGCACAATGCTCAAGGAATCGTTTTCTAAAAATATTTTCACCAAACTAGCAGGCTTAGTTGCTTATCCGGTGCTTAAATTATTCAAGGACCGCATAGATCCTCGCCTTTATAACGGCGCAAGTTTTTTGGGGTTGAAAGGTTTGGTTATCAAAAGCCACGGCGGTGCCGATGCAGTTGCTTTCAAGACCGCGATACAACTTGCGGAGCTTGAAATTAAGCAAAATGTCATCAGAAAGATAAGCGAACAAGTCGAAAAATCTCTTGCATTGAGACAAAACGCATGACGAATTTCTCAAAAATTCTAGGTACAGGTGGCTATCTACCAGAGGAAATCCGTACTAACGATGATATTTCCAAACGGGTTGACACCTCGGACAGCTGGATTTATGAGCGGACTGGTATCAGAAGCCGAAGGATTGCGGGCGCCAATGAAACCGCGTCCAGCATGGGTGAAACCGCCGCAAGGCAAGCCATCGAAAGGGCTAATGTAACGCCGGAAGATATTGACCTTATTATTGTAGCGACCGGAACACCAGACCGTGTTTATCCCAGCACCGCCTGTTTATTACAGCACCGCTTAGGCATTAAAAATTGCGTTTCCTTCGATATCCAGGCAGCTTGCTCTGGTGCGATTTTTGCCCTAAGCATCGCCGACCAATATATTAAAATCGGCGCGGCGAAACATGTGCTTATCGTTGGTTCAGAAATTTGCTCCCGAATCGTCGATTGGAACGACCGCGGCACCTGTATTTTATTCGGAGACGGCGCAGGCGCATTATTGCTTGGAGCATCAGCAGAAACCGGGGTGATTTCCACTCATATTTATTCAGACGGCGGCTATGAGGATATGCTGTACTGTCCGAATCCGCAGGCTAGTACCGAAGATAATAAAGATGAAGCCGGTTTCATCAGTATGCGCGGAAACGAGGTTTTTAAAGTCGCCGTCAATACATTGGAGCGGATTGTCGATGAAACATTGGATGACAATAACTTACAAAAATCCGATGTCGATTGGCTCGTGCCGCACCAAGCTAATATCAGGATTATCGCGGCGACCGCAAAAAAACTGAAAATGTCAATGGAGCAAGTCGTTGTTACCCTCGAAAATCAAGGCAATACATCCTCCGCTTCGGTCTTGTTGGCCTTGAATGAAGGAATAAGCGATGGTCGAATCAAGCGCGGACAAATTGTTTTGCTGGAAGCATTCGGAGCAGGGTTTACCTGGGGTTCCGCCTTGGTTAAATATTGATTGTTTAAGGGCACAATGAGTGATTCACAAAAAAAATTAGCCTTTGTGTTTCCCGGACAGGGATCGCAATCTGTTGGTATGCTAAGCCAGTTGGCTGCAAGTTTCCATGAAGTTAAACAAACATTTGACAGGGCATCGCTGGTTCTCGGGCGGGATTTGTGGGCTTTGGTCAGCAATGGTCCTGAGGCTGAACTCAACCAGACTCAAAACACGCAACCCGCCATGCTCGCCGCAGGCGTTGCTGTGTGGGAAATATGGTGTAAACATAGCCCTATCCGTCCGGACTGGATGGCTGGACATAGCTTGGGCGAATATACGGCTTTAGTTTGTTCAGGTGCATTGTTTTTTGAAGACGCCGTAAAACTCGTCGAAGCGCGCGCCCGGTATATGCAAGCAGCGGTACCTGAAGGTATAGGTGCAATGGCTGCAATTCTCGGGCTGGAAGATAGCCGGGTCATTGAAATTTGCAATCAAGTGGCAGAATCCGAGATTGTTGCTGCCGTTAATTTCAATGCGCCGGGTCAGGTTGTCATCGCAGGCCATGCAGCCGCTGTTGACCGCGCGGCGCAAGCGGCAAAACTGGCGGGGGCGAAGAGGGCGCTTATATTGCCGGTTAGCGTACCTTCCCATTGTGAATTGATGAAGCCTGCCGCCGAAAAACTGGAAGCATGCTTACAAGATACAGCTATTTCAATACCCACAATTCAGCTGATCCATAACGTGGATGTGGCATTCCATAGTGATCCTGAAATAATCCGTACCGTGCTTAAGGAACAGCTTTACAAACCGGTACGCTGGGTAGAAACAGTGAGCTTGATGCAGGAAAAAGGCGTGACAACCTTTATCGAATCAGGGCCGGGAAAAGTGCTGACAGGATTGGATAAACGCATAGCTAAAAATGCCGAACATCTTTCTGTTTACGACCAGGAAACATTAAATAAAGCATTGGAGATCAAATGAGCAAGCCCATCGCTTTGGTAACGGGCGCCAGCCGAGGAATCGGCAGGGCCATTGCCGAAAAATTAGCGGAAGACGGCTTTTTTGTCGTCGGCACCGCCACAACAGACAGCGGTGCCGAGGCAATTTCAGAGTTCTTAACCGACAAAGGTAAAGGGGTAAAACTGAATGTTGCCGATCAAAACTCCGTCGACGAAATCATCAAAACGGTTAACGATAATTTTGGCGTCCCGACAGTACTCGTAAACAATGCCGGTATTACTCGTGATAATTTGCTGATGCGGATGAAAGATGACGAATGGGACAGCATTATCAACACGAACCTGACTTCCGTATTCCGCATGAGCAAAGCGGTTTTGAGGGGCATGATGAAAGCCAAAACCGGCCGTATTATCAATATTTCGTCGGTAGTTGGCGCAACCGGTAATGCTGGGCAAGCCAATTACTCTGCTGCTAAAGCCGGCATGATAGGATTTGCCAAGTCAATGGCTAAAGAAGTAGGCTCGCGCAATATCACGATCAACACAGTTGCGCCTGGTTTTATCGATACGGACATGACAAAAGAGTTAAGCGATGACATCAAAAACTCGCTTCTTGCCTCAATCCCGCTCGCGAGGCTGGGGGCGGCGCGTGAAGTCGCGAATGCAGTCGCATTTTTGGCATCGGAAGGCGCAGGTTACATTACAGGGGAAACCCTTCATGTGAACGGCGGCCTCTTCATGCCGTAATATTGTGACATTATTGTAATATCAAGTATAATTCCCCCCGCCGTCTGGAATCGCAGGTGTCGGGATTTCCAGTAAAATTAATAATAAACGCATTGTAAGTAACTAAATAATCTTACATTGATTGAGGATAAAATTATGAGTAATGTTGAAGAACGAGTAAAAAAAATTGTAGCAGAGCAATTAGGCGTTAAAGAAGATATCGCTAACGATGCATCATTTGTTGACGATCTCGGTGCCGATTCGCTTGATACAGTTGAACTCGTCATGGCTCTTGAAGAAGAATTTGAATGCGAAATTCCTGACGATGAAGCCGAAAAGATTACAACGGTTCAGCAAGCCATAGATTACATTGTAAAAAACGGATAATCACCCCGTAAGAGCGGATGGGCGTACCATGCTTATCCGCTTGAATTACATTTCCATCATCCCACCTTAAACACTTCAACGGGTTAGTCAATTGAGCGGTCGTCGAGTTGTAATCACTGGCGTAGGTGCCATAACACCTTTAGCCAATACAGTTTCTGAAACTTGGGAAGGCATAGTAAACGGCCGTAGCGGTATATCTGACATCGATTCTTTCGATACATCCCCGTTTGCTACCCGGTTTGGCGGCGTCATACGAAACCTCGATATCAGCCAGTACATTCCCAGTAAAGATGCCCAACGTATGGATGGTTTCATCCATTACGGTATCGCTGCCGGATGCCAAGCTATCGACGATTCCGGCCTTGAAGTTACTGAAGAAAATGCAGAACGTATCGGCGTCGCGATTGGTGCAGGGATCGGCGGCGTTACAGGGATTGAAGAATGTTACGCTTTGTACGAAAAATCGGGGCCACGCCGGATATCGCCTTTTTTCGTACCCGGCAACATAATCAATATGATTTCCGGAAACCTTTCGATCAAATACGGGTTGAAAGGCCCAAATTTTGCCATCGTAACCGCATGTGCCACTGGTACGCATAATATTGGCGATGCCGCACGCTTGATCATGCATGGCGACGCCGATGTCATGGTTGCGGGTGGTGCGGAACGTTGCACATCATCTCCGACGGCGATGGGCGGATTTATTTCGGCTAAGGCGTTATCCCGTCGGAACGATGCACCACAGAAAGCAAGCAGACCTTGGGATAAAGACCGGGACGGATTTGTTTTAAGTGACGGCGCAGGTGTGGTCGTCCTTGAGGAATTGGAACATGCCAAAGCCCGAGGCGCGAAAATTTACGCTGAATTAATCGGTTACGGCATGAGTGGCGACGCCTATCATATGACAACACCTGCACCCGGTGGGGAAGGTGCGGCGCGGTGTATGAGAAACGCATTAAGGGACGCCAAACTCAATCCCGAGTCGGTTGATTACATTAACGCTCACGGCACGTCCACCCCGGCAGGTGATGTAGGTGAAACCTACGCCATGAAAACCGCCTTGGGCGATCATGCTTATAAAGTGGCGGTCAGTTCGACCAAATCAATGATTGGCCATATGCTGGGTGCGGCCGGTGGAATTGAAGCCGTATTAACCGCGCTAAGCTTAAAAAACCAAATTGCCCCGCCAACCATAAACTTAGATAACCCCGATCCGCAATGCGATTTGGATTATATCCCAAATGTATCAAGGGATATGAAAATGGAAATCGCCATGTCAAATTCATTTGGATTTGGCGGCACTAATGGTACTTTAGTGTTTAGACGATTTGGGTAATCATTAAGCTATTCACATCCTATGTGATCACTTCTGCGATGATCCTCGTTAATGGACATAAGTCCAGCCACATTGCGGTTAATGATCGAGGATTTCAATACGGCGATGGATTATTTGAAACCATCGAAGTTTTAGAAGGGCAGCCCGTTTTTCTTGATCAACACTTAGAGCGCTTAATTAAGGGTTGCGCACAGCTTAAAATTCCTTGCCCGGATAAAAATCAAATCCTATCTGAAATTGGGATAGTTTGCAGTCAAGTAAAATCCGCTGTCCTAAAAATCATTGTTACCCGAGGTACAGGAGGGCGCGGTTACCGACAACCGGAACCTATTGAACCTACCCATATCATCAGTTTATTTCCCTATCCCAGTTACCCAGATGCTTATTACAAAC